>JBKJYI010000422.1:0-7395 GCA_046715855.1 Phycisphaerae bacterium | reverse complement strand
GACTCGACGCCGTTGCACCACAAGCCGTCGTTGCATGCCGAGTTATTGCCCGTGTGAGAGCACGAATCGCTGCCCTCATCACACGAATCGACGGTGCAGGCGATATTGTCGTTGCAGGGGGTTGCAGTTCCTGCCTTGCAGCCTTGCACCGCGTCACAGATTTCGGACCCGTTGCAAAACAATCCGTCGCTGCATGGTGCGTTGTTGGTTGTGTGCGTGCAGGAATCCGTCGCCTCGTTGCAGGCATCGGTGGTACAGGAAACGCCATCGGCGCAGTTCACGGCCGAGCCCGGCTGACAACCGGTCGAAACATTGCACGTTTCCGTGCCATTGCAGTACTGACCGTCATTGCAGGGCGCGTTATTCGGGGTGTGCGTGCATGAATCACTGGACTCGTCGCAGGCGTCTATGGTGCAACTCAAGCTGTCCGCACAGTTGGGCGCCGCCCCGGGTCCGCAGCCCGAAGCTCCGTTACAAACTTCGGGACCGTTGCAATACAAACCGTCAGTGCAGTCGCTCAAAGTGGCGACCGTGGTGACGCAGTCGGTGCAAGGTATGTTGGTTCCCAAATCGCTGATTTTGACGCCCACGGTGTGCGTCTGAGTGATGTTCACCGAGATGCAGCAGGGTTGATCGCGAAGACAACCAGGATCGCCCGTGTGGGTTGTCAGGTCGCTGAATCCGCCTCCCCCCACGCAAACTCCGCTGGGGCAGTCGCTGGCCTCGGCACATTTGTTTCCAGTGTTGTACCCGCCCGAGCAGGTGCCGCAGACGCCGTCGCCGTCGAGGTCCCAATCATATTCAAGATTTCCAGTCCCCAGGGTGCCGCCACCAGCCTTGGCGGCGCAAACCTGAACCGTTTCATTACAGCCAGCGGGGTTGGGTTGAACCGTCAAGGCCGTGTCTGACAACATGCAGACATCATTGCATCCGCGAATGCGAAGATAGGGCTCGCCGGCACTATCTGGAAAAGTCTGAACGACCGAGCCGCCGCTGCACCCCGCCGCGCGTTCACGAACTTCGATGCGCCAGTTGGGAGCGGCCTTAAAGTTCGCCAGCTGCTGCCTCGGGGAGATGTCGGCAATGAGGCGATTAGCGAAAACCACCGCGGTGTCGTTGCCGCTGGAGTTGGCCGATCCACAGGTACTGCCACCTACGTGCTTGATGGAGACCTCATAGCACATGTTGACATTGAAAGAGCCGAAAATCGTAAGTTGGAAATTATTGTATGACGGGGAAGCCACTTCATGCGGATCTCCCAAAGTTGCATGCGCGGGATCTACTTCGAAGTCTGTGACAGTGTATGCAAACGTCGGGGCAGCGCTGCCCAGCAGGACCATCGTCGTCCATGCCGCGAGACGCAATCGACGGGAACCCGAACAGCGATGATGTTTTAAATTGGTTTCCCGCTTCCTACTCCGGTCGATGCTGACCATTGCGAATCTCCCTCTCACGTGCTTGCACGACCCGCGCGCCTCTCGGGCGCAGAGTCAAATTTCTACGATATCGGACGAAAAAAATGCGCGAGTGCCACCTTTTGACGCTCACCACGAAGGGATCAAAACTGGAAGCAGAAAGGTGAAGAAATGTTCATGCAAGGAGAACACAGCGATATTGGAGAACTTCGCTTGATCTTCCATTGACGCAACTAACGCTTCTTCCTTTGCCCGCTGCCAGGACAATCCTCCATCCGATAAGGGTCCAATCTAACGCCCCCGTGCTACCCATGTCAACAAATATCTTTACCTTTGATCGAACATGCTCCATTTTCACTTTAATAGAGGTATAAATACGCGGAAAAGCACTTATTTCGTCCGCTGAATATTATGGACCCTCTTTTTGGTTGAAGGGACCATGAAGAGGTGCTAAAGTGTGGTGGGACGAAGCACCACAGGGGGTGGATCTTAGGTCCAGAGACCAACTCAATCCGAAGTCAATTGGGGGGAATGAGCGTCTCGGCCAGTCCTGTCTTACGGATTTCGGGCTTAATCAACCCGCCTTTCAACGGGGGCTGTTACAGAATGCGACATTGGCGCGCTCACATTCTTGGTGCGTATCTGGGCATCGGCTTAATGCTTGCCGTCTTTTCCAACTCCAGTTTCGCGGAGGAGCCGCAAGCTGAGGATGGTACCGCGGCGGGCGCAGTGACTTCGTCCGGGCCGGACGTGATCGTTAGCGACCTCGATTTTTCGAACATCATGACTCACGCGTATCAAAACACATCCACTGGGGTAATAACCGCCTATTCGATTGGAACTCAATCCTGCAACATCGGCGATGTACCCGTTCAGTGGCAGGTATTGCCTTCGCACCAGCACCCGGTGATTCGCCAGTCTATGTACCGACTTAAGAATGATCGGTTCGAGCAAATTGGGATGTCATGGGTTAAGCATGGTTTCTTTGCCACCAACGATCCTATTTGCGAGATCTGCACTGCGCCGAGCAATCATGGAGGAACGTCGCTTTATCCGGGCTGCGGCGATCCCTATTCGGCACAGCTAAACTCCATGCAAAGTTCGTTGGGACCGTCATGGCAAATCAACGCTCATACCGGTGGTTTTACCAATCCGTCAACCGGGGGTACGCCGTCGGGACAAGATCGACGCCTTCAGGTTCATAACGTGGATATCGATCCGTCGCTTAATCCCAATGCCCGGTATTATGTCGCCGGACAGTACATTGCTGCCGACGATGCGGCGGCGGGTAATGCCAACAATAATTTCTCTCATCAACGCATAACTGTGGTGGCTGCGCCGACCTTTCCTAGTGATTCATGCACCGGTAATGATCCAAATCGCTTTTGCGTTTCTTACACGGACTTTCTTCGGAGAACCGAATCGCCGATTCGGGCATGGAAGCATGAGGACCCCAACGTCGTTGAGACCGACGCGCAGGTGCCCGGCGAAGGGCTTTTCATACTCGCGGCCAAAGCAATAGACCTGGGCACCGGGTTCTGGCGGTATGAGTACGCCGTTCAAAACATGAACTCCGATCGCTCGGGCAAGGCCTTCACCGTTCCTATCGCCGTTGGCTCCGCGGTCAATAACGTGGGGTTCCACGACGTGGAGTACCACAGCGGCGAGCCCTTCAGCAATGCGGACTGGCAGGCGACGGTTCTCTCGGGCAAGATCATCTGGTCCACAGAGGACTTCTCGGTAAATCCCAACGCCAATGCCTTGCGCTGGGGAACGCTCTACAACTTCCGCTTCGATTCCAACGCCCCTCCGGGGAACACGACGGTCGCGCTTGATCTGTTCAAGCCCGGCGCGCCGGACAAAATCAACATCAGCACCGTCGGTCCGCTTGTGGGCTTTATTGATTGCAACGAAAACGGCGTGGCCGACGCATGCGACACCGATTGCGGCGGAGTCGGCTGCATCCAGCCCTGCGGCACATACGACGACTGCAACAACAATGCCGTGCCCGACGTATGCGAAGACGACTGCAACCAGAATGGCGTGGCCGACACCTGCGACCTGGTGCCCATTGGCAACAGCGAGGACTGCAACAACAACACTGTGCCGGATGAATGCGAAGAGGACTGCAACAACAACGGCATTCCCGACAATTGCGAAGAGGTGCTCGACTGCGACGGCGATGGATGGAATGACTGCGACGATCAGTGCCCGTGCAGCACTCCGCCCGACGGGTGCGCCCCGCCGGCGTTTACCTGTTGCCGGTATCCATCGGGCATCACCATTCCCGGTTATCCCTACACCAATTGCATCGGCGACGGCGGAGTCGCGCTGTGCGATGGGGAGAATCCGGGAAGCTGCGACTTCGATCCGCCCGCGTGCCCGACCTCATTTTGCCGTGAAGGCTGCCTGGTGGGCGACGGCGACGGGGACGGCGACTTTGACATGGCCGACTTTGATGCGCTGATGCAGTGCTACAGCGGAGAGCAAGGATCTCCCGCATTTGAGGCTCCTTCCTTGCCGTGCCGCACGCAGTTTGATTACGACGAGAACGGAGCCGTTGACCTCGCCGATATGGAACAGTTTCGCAGACAACTAGCCGGGCCCGGGGGATTCTAAGAGGGATGCAAAGTGAGACGGAGGGGAACACTTTGCGGAAATGCTTTTGGGGGAAGGAAATGGTGAATCGAATTTCACATTCCACATTACGAATCTCCGTTTGGGTTGTCGCCCTGGCGATGGGACTCGCCGCGGTGACGCCGGCTTCGACTTTTGCGCAGTCTGGTTCACTGAGCGGATCTGTAGGCGGAAGCCGCACCGCCGCCACCTCCATGCGATCACCGCGTACGGGCGCGACGGCCGGCGAAACCGGATGTCTTGGTCCCAGCGACTGCAACGATGGTCTGCCCTGCACGGCGGATATTTGCATTGATGGAGTTTGCCTGAATCTCGCGATTCCCGGCTGTGTTCCTTGCGAGCTGACCTACGAATGCCCGCCGGTCGATGTGGTCTTTATCATGGACACCTCGGGCTCCATGCGAGACGAGGCCGCCGTGCTCTGTGCCCAGGTCTTTGCGGTCAGTGAAGAACTCGCCGCGATGGGAATCGCCGCCAGCATCAACTCGCTGGGGATCACCGATATGCCCGGCGGACCATTCGACTGCCTGTTTGACACGGTGGTGAACTATTTCGGTCCCACCGTTCCGGGCGATCTTCAGTCGTGTTCTTTCCCTGACGGTTCGGCCGCTTATGAAACTTGGGGTCCCGCCACGGCAATTGTGGCCCAGTATTACCCGTGGACGCCGGGTGCGACGCGAATCATCATCCCCATGAGCGACGAAGGCCCATGCAATGGAAGCCGTCCCGAAGGCTGCAACGATCCGGGCGACGACCGGGAATCGATCGATAACGCCATCGCCGTATGCCTGGCCAACAATGTCATCGTCTCTCCGATCGCGGGAACCAGCTCCGATGCGTGCGTGCTTAACCTGGGCTCGGCCATTGCCAAAGCGACGGGCGGGCACCTGCATGAATTCAAGAGTCCCAAGTCGGAGTTTCGCCTTGCCTTGATCGAGGCCATTCAACAGACGTGCCTGTCCGATGATCATTGCGATGACCGCGAGGTTTGCACCACCAACGACTCGTGCGTGGACGGTCGCTGCATGGGAACGCCCGTGGAAGGATGTCAAATATGTGCCGACGATTTTGATTGCGACGACCAGAGTCTGTGCACTTCGGATGCGTGCGTGGAGGGATTTTGCGAGTGGACTCCGCAGCATGCCGCGACCGAATGCTGCGATCCCACCACAGGATCGGTGAGCCCCATCGCCGACAGCAATTCCTGCACCGACGACGAGTGCAATCCTCACACCGGCATAGTAACTCATACGCCCACCACGCCGGGCGGCGCCTGCAACGATAACCAGGGTTGCACGGTGGATGATGTTTGCGACGCCTCGGGGAATTGCGAGGGTACTCCGGTCTACACGCTTCCTTGCGAGACGGATGCGGACTGTTTTGGCAACACTTGCTCGACCAGCAAGCTGACCTGCGTGTGTAATGAAATTCCGGATTTATGTCTCAACAACCTGGTCGGCGCTTTGCGCGGCGAAGGATGCTACAACGTCGGCGAAGACATCTATATCAATGTCGAAGTCGGCAACAACCCCGCCCTTATTGCGGGCGGGCAGTTCCTTATTCAATACGACCCGGCCGCCCTTCAATTTGTGGACATCGTTCCGGGAGGGTTTGCCGATTCTGAATCTCCCTTTGGCACCGAGCTTTCACGGATCGTCGATGAGGTCGAGGGCACCGTTTTTTACGCGGTGGGCGTGGTGCTTGGCGGGCCAATCTCCCACGGGCCGTCGGTCATGGCCGTCGCACACTTCAAGGCGCTGGCCGCTTGCTCTTCCACCGAAGTTTGTTTCGGCGACGAGAATCCGATGAACACCAGGCTGACGGATTCGAAAGGTCACCTCGTGGAATATTCCCCGTGCTGCACGGGGGAAATTCGAATCAACGGAGCTCCGCCCGCGTTGGCTTGCCCGCAAAGTAGGACGGTCAACGCAGAAGCGGGAACGCTCTCCGCCAACGTAAGCTGGTCACCGGTGAAAGCGAACCCCTCCTGCCCCAGGGACGATGTCCAACTGACTTGCTCGAGCGCGCATAGCAAAAGCGTCAACGTCGATTATCTGCTGCTTAACGGCGGGCGAGCGCCATTGGGCAAGTCGACGTTTACCTGCACGGCCACGGATACATGCGGCAGTGAAAGAACCTGCCAATGGGACGTTGAAGTCCGCAATTTCAACACCGTCGAGGTGGATTTGCAGCTCTCGTCCCTGGTAACTGCGGGGCCGCTCAATCGCTGCATCGAATTCAGCTTTTATGCAAGCTGTGCCGAGGCTCCGGTGGTGGTGCAGAAGACGGTACAGTTCGGGTTGCCGTACAATCTCGCCGGCCGCGCCGATCGTGTTCAACTAGCCATCCCGCCGGGCCAGTATTACTGTGCCACGGCACGGGACATCAAGCATACCCTCGCCTCACGCGCTACCATGTCCGTTGTGGGCACCAAGCACGTGGCGAAGTTCCTCAGCGATCCGGCTTTGGGCGGCAACTGGCTGGTCGGTGGAAACATCGACGGCAACGGCGTGATTGACGCAGTGGATCAGGGCCTGGTGATGAATCAATATCTTCAATCCATCAATCCCCAGAGTGCGTGCGGATCGGCGGGATTCCACGCGGACATCAACGGGGACGGACTGGTCAATGCAGACGATCTGGCCTTCGTACAACGCAACTTCGCTAAGACCGACGCGGCCCCCTGTTGTCCCGGCAATACGGCGTCAGGACCCGAGTCCGCCCGGGAAGAGATTTCGCTCGATGAGCTCTCGGCCATGGGATTCGGGGATCTGAGCTCTGCGGATATCAATGGCGATGGCATCATCAGCCGCGACGATATGGATTTGCTCATTCGCCGCGAACAGTCGGACGCCAAAAACTCCGATCGGGGCGGCAATCGCTCCCGCTGAAAAAGCCGCGTATCATTCCGCGTAAGGATGGTGCCGCCGCTGCGCTGCACTTGCGCGATCAATGCCGCAATCAAGCTACTCCATGCTGCGAGGCTTCGCCGAAGAAGTCCGTCGCCACCAGTTGTTCGAACCAGGTCAGGCCGTAGCGGTAGCCGTCTCGGGCGGGTCTGATTCCGTGGCCTTGCTTCACTTGCTGGATGATCTGCGTAAGACTCCCGACTGGCCGCTGCGGCTTGTGGTTGCGCACTTGAACCACGGTCTTCGCGGCGCAGAATCAGACGCCGATGCCGAATTCGTAAGCCAATTGGCCCGCAACTTAGGAATTGACTGCGTTGCAGCCCGTCGCCAGGTTTCCGAGATTGCGACGTCCAGGGGGCTTGGAATCGAAGAGACCAGCCGCAACGAACGATATGCGTTTTTCGAGCGAGTCTGTCTTCAGCACGGTGCGTCCG
>JBKJYI010000421.1:0-3311 GCA_046715855.1 Phycisphaerae bacterium | reverse complement strand
CACCGCAACAGCACAACAAAACGCCCCCCGTCAAAGCGCCCCACCCGGTCTTCCCCGCGCAGCTTCGCCCGCAGCAGTGTGCTGACTTCCCGCAAGATTTCGTCGGCCACCTCCCACCGGCCCGAATCGTTCACTTCGCGCAGGCCCTCCAGTGCCAGCACCGCCACCGCCACCGGCGCGCCGTGAAGGTACGACTCGCTCAGCGCCTCCTGCGCGCTCTGAAGAAATGCCGGCCGTGAGAGCAATTCACACACCGGATCGAAGCGCTCGAGCGTACGTCGCCGCTCGGCATCGACGGCCATGAACCAGAACTGCGCAATCAATCGTTCCGCAACAGGAAGAATCAGCTGCATTTCGACCCTTAAGCCGGGAACGTGACCGGCCGTAACCACCCCCAGCCGCTCGGTGCCCCGCTGAATGACAAAGCACCAGGCCATTGCCTTTTCCGAATCGCCGGCCAGTGACTCAATGAGCGCGCCGTGCTTAACCGCTCCGGCAACATAGGATCGCCCGGTCGTCAGCACGTGACCGACAATGCCCCGTCGGGCGCTGATGCAGTCTGTCTGCACGAGTGGATTGGCGTCGCGCAGCGCCCGCAATTCTTTGCCATTGTTGGATACGCGGTAAGGAGTCACCAGAGTAGCGCCACAACATTCGTTCAGCGTGCTGCGTACCTCCTCGCCAAACGACGACCAGAGGTCGGAGTCGTTGCCGTGTTCCAGCAGCCATTGGTGAAATCTTTCCATCGATGCGCCCAGCCGGCCCATCCACATTTCGAGAGAAGCGCCCGGTTCAGCACCACGGCTGATAGAATTCCGGCGGTCCGATCCCGGTTGTTGATTGGACTGCAGCGCTCTGGATAGAAATTTCACCAGGCTCATTGAGATTTCCAGTTGCCTCGGCTTGAATGGATGGGCAGCGACACCAGGCCGTTCCCCTCCCCGCCAAACGCCGAGGCGAATCGATTCGCTTTCATGACCATCTGATCCCACGCATCCGGTCCGCTTTGCATCGTCTCTCGAATGTGCCGGTCAAAAATCTTTTGCAATCGCGCATCTACCGTCTTGCCTGCTTCCTCCGCGAGAATCGCCAACGCCTTCTGCCAGTCGAAAGCCGGACGATAGGACCGCGACGAAGTGAGTGCGTCGAAAACGTCTGCGATCTGGATGATGCGCGCCTGAAAGGGAATTTTCTCGCCCTTCAGACCCGCCGGGTAACCCGACCCGTCATACCGTTCGTGATGGTAAAGAATCCCGTCGAGTGCATCCGCCAGCTGCGGCACCTGCTGCACCACGCGGTGACTCTTGCCGGGATGCTCCTGAATATGCTTGAATTCTTCCGGCGTGAGCTTGCCCTCCTTGTTGAGCACTTCATCGCGGATTCCGATCTTGCCCACGTCATGCAGCAGGGCCCCCCACTGAAGCATCTGCAACTCGGTCTCGGGGAGGTTCAGCAGGCGCCCCAGCGTCGTCGCGTAATAACCCACTCGCAGCGAGTGACCGCACGTGTACTGGTCCTTCTGATCGACCGCACTGACCAGCGAGCGAACCATCGCCACCGACATTTCCCGCATCTCGCGAACCAGCCGGTGACTGCGGATAAGGTCGCCGCAAAACGTGGCCAGCGATTCGACCAGGCTCATGTCACTGGCACGAAATCCTTGCGCAGCGGCTTCACCGTGCCCGGCCCCTTCGCGATGGATCACCAGCGCGCAAACTAAGAGTTCCCCCGAATAAACAGGGCCCACCAGCACTTCTCCGGCAAGCGAGTGAGTCGGGGATGCTGGCGACTCCGGAAGGCGAACGACCAGAGTACGAGCCCGTGGCCCGCGGCAAACCTTGCGAACCGCGTCGCAAATTTTTTCGGTCAACGGCAATGTCTCGGCGCGCTGCTCACGAAGCCAGCGCCAGCGAACCCAGCTCCCCCCATCACACGGCCGGGCGACAAACACCTCCCGACCGGCAAAGCTTCTCTGCAGGCTATCCAGAAAAAGTCCGATCACCTCTTCCTCGTTGCGAACCGTTGAAAGCCTGCGGGTGACTTCAAAAATAATCCCCAACTGTTCGTAAACATTGAGCAATTCATCCGCCATGCCACGGTGTTCGCACACGACCTGCTCAAACGCAGACGACACCATCTTCAAAGTCTGACGACACACGTCACCCGAGGGCCCAAGATTCAAAAACATTTCCCGCAACGCAGTGAGGGACGCAAGCGGATCGACATGCGGGTTCCCATGCCCTTCGATGAATGGGTCGGTGTATGCCGGCGCTTGGCGGCTGTTCATTTCCATCGAAGCAGTTTTCACGCTACGCTCCCCGTTTGCGCCAGGCCCGCAATTTCCAGCTGGCGGTGAATCTCCGTGACCATGTACGAGGGAAGAAACGGTTTCGGATAAACGGTCACGCCGTACGACGAAAGCGAATCCATCAGCTCCTGCTGATCGCACCGCGCAGACAAAACAATGACCGGCAATCGATCTCCGGCAAATTCTCGAAGCGCTTTGACAAACCCCAGGCCGTCCAGCTCCGGCATGTTCATATCCGAAATAACCATGTCCACCGGCTGCGACTTGATCAGCTCCAGCGCCTGCTTGCCGTTGGCAACGCAAATCGCCTTGTGCCCATGCCGGGTAAGCCAGATGGCCATCACCCGGGCGATGTGCGTATCGTCATCGGCGATCAGAATCCTAGCCATGTTCGCCTCCGGTCTGTGCAGTGGTCAGCGCGCTGCCCCGTGATTCCCGATGCGGCAGCCGGGCCATAAACGTCGAGCCGGCGCCCTTCTCGCTGATCAATTCGATGTCCCCGCCGTGTCGACGCACAATCTCCCGTGCGGTAAACAGCCCGATGCCGGTCCCCGTGATATTCTGAATATCCGGATCGCTCCCCCGCTGGAACTTCTCGAACACCCGCGATTGATCCGCCGCCGAAATGCCGATCCCGTTATCTTTCACCGTGATCACCACGGCCTCCGCCGAAGCCTGGCACCCCACCACCACGCTCCCACCCGACGGCGTATACTTGATGGCATTCCCCAGAAGATTGTTCACCACCACCGCAAGCTTGTCCCGATCGCCGCGAATCGTCTCCAGCTTCGCGGGCAACACGAGCTGCACATCAATATTCTTTTCCTCGGCCAGCCCGCGCACGTCGCGCACCCCCTCGGTGAGCAGCGTCCTCAAGTCCACGTTGTCCGTGCGAAGCTCGATCGACCCCACCTCCAGTTGCGACACGCTGAGAATGTCCTCGATCAATCGCGAAAGCCTCCGCGTTTCCTTGGTGATGACGTTGTAGCACTCGCTGATGACC
>JBKJYI010000420.1:0-2904 GCA_046715855.1 Phycisphaerae bacterium | reverse complement strand
CCCTGATGGTGGTGGGGCAAGTACTAGGGTCGTGGATGTTGGGAAGCATCACGGTTGCGTGGTTGCTGGGACACGCTTATCTCACGGCGACGAAAATGACTATTGCTCCGCTGCGTTATTTCAGCTGGATGTTATCCGTGGCGGTGATTGCGCGGATTGTCTTTTTTGTCGTTGCATTGGCTGCCGCCTGGCTGACGCAGGAGTGCTCACCCGATTCTGTTTGCACGAGAATCGAGCAGTGGTGGCTCATTGTGTTGCTGCGAGTGGGCGTGGGATTAATTGCGCTAGCGGTTTTTGCCTATATGGTGGGTGATTGCGTTCGGCTGCGATCGACGCAGTCGGCAACGGGTATTTTGTATTTCGCCTCGGTGATGGCGTACGTTGGCGAGCTGGCGAGTCAGTACCTTACGCGCGAACTGGTGTGGCCGATTTAGGCTCGTCACAAGAGAATTCGCATCTCATGGTCCGGTTCGAGGAATGCACACCACTGCCGACACGGCAGTGGCACAAGCCGGGCGGATTCAGTGTCGGGGATTGGTGAGCTCGAATTCCGTGGTGGCGGGGATGCCGTGGTATTCGAGGGGGAATTCGTAGTCCTTGCGGAGCGGGTGGCCAACCCAGTCGTCGGCACAGAGGATGCGGCGGTGGTCGGGGTGGCCGCTAAAAGTGATGCCCATGAGGTCGAAGGCTTCGCGCTCGTGCCATTCGGCGGCGGGCCAGACGTGGGCGACGGAAGGGATCACAGGGTTATTTCGGTCGACTTCGATGCGGATCGCAAACGTGTGCGTGCGGGTTTTGATTTCAGCCGGGTTTTCTGGCGAGACGTGGTACAGGTCGTAAACGCAAGCCAGCTTGTCATCGGCGAGCAAATCGATGGAGGAGATACAGCGGAGGAAGTTGAGCCGCAGGCGCGGGTCGTCACGGAGAAATTCGGCCAAAGATGGCCAGGATTCTGCGGTCACTTTCGCATGGGGATGGCTGCCTTCGAGGGCGACGCCGAGGACGGCTTCGTTCCATTGTGTTTTCAGTAGTCGGCTAATTTCTTCCGGGGCCATAGGCCACCTTTTAAAGGCACCAAGGCAACAAGGCAACAGGGCAACGAGGCAACGAGGAGAATAATGGCACAGGTAAAAGCGCCGGTTCTGGCCTAGGGGGCTTCCAAACGGTACAAATCAGGCATGGCCCGGTGCGTAATTACTGATGGTGATCGAGAAGAAGTCGCTCGTTTTATTGAATTACACTGGCAAAGCCGCGTGGTGATGAGCAGCGGTAAGTGCTACTACCCACATGAGGAAGAGGGTTTTTTCGAACGGAGGGGCGGGGAAATCGTCGGGCTGCTTACCTATCATATTGACGACGACGGTTGCATGGAAATTCTGACGTTGAACAGCACGGTGGAAGGTCAGGGGATCGGCTCGCTGCTGATGCTTAGCGCCATCGACCGGGCGAGACAATCAAGTTGTAAGAAAATCTGGCTGACGACGACCAATGACAAATTGCGGGTGGTGGACTTTCACCAGCGTCTAGGGTTTCGCCTTACGAAGGTGAAACTTGGCGTTGTTGATGAGGCACGGAAGATCAAGCCGCAGATTCCGCTCACTGGCGAGCGGGGTGTTCCCATTCGGGATGAGTTGGTCATGGAGCTTGAGATTGAGCCGTATCTTGACGGGGATAGTCCGTGCGGCCTCTGAGCAGCGCACCCCGAATGATTTTCGGGAAACCTATCATTGTCCGAGATTAACTATAGATTTGCTGCAAATTGGTTCATTTCCTGAATAGTGCATTTCTTTGAGCAATCCACCTTGCCACTTAAGCTGTCCGATAATGAAAGAGGCGGGGGTGGACGGCATGGAACGGAGTTTTGAATGGGCGAGCAACCTTCGGTGACCGCCGAAGCGCGGGATCAACGGCGCCGCGAGCGGACGCAGGCCATCGAGCGGTTTGTGCGCGAGTATGCGCCGTGCGAGAACGAAGACCTGCTCCGCGAGATGATGGTGACGATCTGCCGGCTGAGCGCGGATCGGGTGGATCGCGGCGATTTGAAGATTCTGAATACGGCGCTGAAGGAGTTGCGCTACGCATTCAAAGTGTTCACGCCGTATGCGACGATTCCGAAGGTGAGCATATTCGGTTCGGCCCGCACGCCGGAGGATCATCCGCAGTATCTGGAGGCAAAGAAGTTCGCCGAGCTGATCGGGCGCGAGGGCTGGATGGTCATTACCGGCGCCGGCGGGGGAATCATGCGGGCCGGGCATCACGGTGCGTCGCGCGAATCGAGCTTTGGAGTTTCGATCGCGTTGCCGTTTGAGCAGTTCACCAATGACGTGATTGCCGATGACGCCAAGCTGGTCAACTTCAAATACTTTTTCACTCGCAAGCTGATGTTCATCAAGGAGGCGGAGGCGGTCGTTCTCTTTCCGGGCGGGTTCGGCACGCAGGACGAGGGATTCGAGGCACTGACGCTGATTCAGACCGCGAAGACGACGCCGGTGCCGGTTGTGCTTTGTGATGCTCCAGGCGGCACGTACTGGCAGCATTGGCGAACGTACGTGAAGGCCGAGCTCCTGGGCAACCGGATGATCGACCCGTCAGATATGAGCCTTTTTTACGTCACGGATCGGGCGGAAGACGCGGTGGCGGAGATCGTGAAGTTCTACCGTCGTTATCACTCGATGCGCTACGTGTGGGATCAGTTGATCATTCGGATGAACTCGCCGGTGTCGGATGAATTTCTGGCGGAGATCGCCGTGCAATTTGCGGACATCCTGACGGGCAAGCCGGTGGAGCAGCGGTACGAACCGCTTCCGGAAGAGCAGGGATTGTTTCACGACAAGCCCAGGCTGGTGATGAACTTTGATCGGCGAAACACAGGGCGGCTGCGAATGCTGATCAACCGCATCAATG
>JBKJYI010000419.1:0-5742 GCA_046715855.1 Phycisphaerae bacterium | reverse complement strand
GGGGGGGGGCCGGGGGGGGCCCCCCCACCCGCCTCGATGTGCATTCAGATCAGCCCGTTCGCCGCAAGCGGCGACGCGCCGAATCCTACCCGTCTTACGACGCGGTAGCGCCGGTCGGCAGACTGCTGTCCACGTTCGTGAAAATCGCATCGACCGTGGTGCCGAGCCCGGTGATAGCGCCCAGTGCGACGATAATAATCAGGGCAAGCATGACGGCGTATTCGGTTGCCGTCGGACCATCTTCAGACTTCAGAAACGTCTTCACGCAGTTTACGAAACCCTTCATCGTGAAACTCCTCTCCAACATTGGACCGCCGTCAGCGGCCCGGTGAAATCGAAGGTCGCTCAGGCCCGCAAAGCAAGCCCGCCCCTCCCAATTAACCCGCGCCTCCACCGGGCCCGAGTCTCCAGAAACTTAGAACCTTGCGACGTCAGCTCCCAGCACCGCTCCCGGTGGGAATCGTGCTCGCAAGGCTGGTATACAAGTTGTCCATGTGGATGCCGAAGCTCGAGAGCGATCCGATGACCGCGACGCAAATCACCGCGATCAAAACCGCGTATTCCGTTGCGGTCGGTCCATCTTGCGATCGAAGAAAGTGCCGTATGAATTGGTTGATCGTCTTCATGGCCCCGCTCCTTGCCCCGCAGCCTTCAAGCTGCGTCGCGCTTTTCAGCGTCAAGCGTCTACTCCCAGAGTCGAATATGAAGGAGGCATAAGCAAGCGAATTCGGCGCATCGCAAAGTTTTTTTGCGCGCTTGACGTTATTGGACGCACGAACGCCGAGTTAAAGGACCAGGGCAAGATCGTAGCATCCCAATTTGGTGACCAGCGCCCCCACATGACAGAACCTGAACTTCGAAAGAACGCAGGCCCTTCAGCGTTTCATTATCCAGGACGATGAGTCAACACTGCGATGAGTTGGCAACGAAAAATCACACAACGCCTTTGCAGTTCCGCAGACCAAGGCGGCGGCTGGCCGTACCAGGCGGGCTGCGCACCAAGTGCCGAGCCTACAGCGCTCGCTTGCCTCGCGCTGGCCGGACACCAATCCGGCCGCGACGCGGCCCAAAACGGCCTTCAATGGCTCGCAAAGAGCCAGGAACGCGATGGCGGCGTGGCGGTCAATGCGGAGAACGCCCAACCCTGCTGGGCGACCGCACTGGCCTTCCTGGCCTGGAAGCGTTCGGATGATTCCTATGGAGTTCATTACCTTGCTAATCAAAAGATTGCGATCGAATGGCTGCTTCGTAACGAAGGCACGCCCTTTAAATCGAACCCACTCATTTACGGACACGATACTCGGCTGAAAGGCTGGTCGTGGGTTGCGGGAACGCACTCGTGGATAGAGCCCACTGCTTGCGCCATTCTCGCACTGCGAGCCGCCGGGCTTGGCGATCACCCGCGAACCCGCGAGGCGGTGTTGTTATTACGGAACCGCGCAATCATTCACGGGGGTTGGAATTACGGCAACAGCAAGGTGTTTGGCAACGATTTGCGCCCTTTTCCCGCTCAGACGGGCATGGTCCTGGCGGCGCTTGCAGGCGAGCAACGGCATGACTGCGTGGATAAGGCGATCGAATTTTTGCATCGTGAACTCCCTCGTGTTCGCACTCCGTTTTCGCTTGCCTGGGGCTTGATCGGCCTCGCCGCGTGGAACGCCTGGCCCGATTCGGCAGAATCATGGCTTGCGGAATGCGCCGCGCGCGTAGCACAAAAACAGCCTCAACCGTTGTTCGATGCATTGCTCCTACTGGCCGATGCCGATCCGTGCCTGTTGGTGCTGGCGCAAAAGGAGGCTGTCCGTGGAACATGACTCGCGGCAAGTTGTTGCCTGGAGCGCGCAATCCGGTATTTCGCGGCGCGAGATGCTGGGTTTGGGAGCCGCTGCGGTCCTGGGCGGGGGCATCGCCGCCGTATTGCCGCGAATCAGCCGCCATGAAAATGGTCTGCGCAGCGAAGTCTTTGTGGGTCGCGCAGACGATTATAAGGACGACCTGACCAGCTTGATCATGGAGGGTCTCGCCGCCCTTGGCGTGGCGCGCGATCAGGTACGCGGCAAGCGGGTTCTTCTCAAACCCAACCTCGTCGAGACCGCGCTCGGCCACGCCCACATCAACACGCACCCATCAGTGATCGTCGCCGCCGCCGAGGTCTTTCGAAAACTGGATGCCGCCAGCGTCATTGTCGCGGAAGGCCAGGGACATCGCCGCGACAGCTGGCTGGTGCTCGACGAATCGGGAATGGGCGCGGCGCTGGAAGAGGCCGGGCTTGAGTTCGTCGATCTCAATCATGATGACGTTTCTCCTATTTCCAACGCCGGCGACTGGTCCAATCTTGAAAAACTTTTCCTGCCCAGGACTCTGCTCAACGCCGACTTGATCGTGTCAGTGCCCAAGCTCAAGACGCACCACTGGGCCGGCGTGACCTGCGCAATGAAAAACTTTTTCGGAGTCATGCCTGGCGTGGTCTACGGTTGGCCGAAAAACGTGCTGCACTACGCGGGCATCGAAAACTCGATTCTCGACATCAACTCGACCGTAAAACCCCATCTCGCGATCGTAGACGGCATCGTAGGCATGGAAGGCGACGGGCCGATCATGGGCACACCCAAACAGCTGGGGTGCATCGTAATGGGCCGCAATCTTCCCGCCGTCGATGCCACTTGCGTGCGGCTCATGGGCCTGCAGCCTTTCGGCGTAAAATATCTAACGGAAGCCTCCGGCCGGCTCGGTCCCATCCATGAGCAAAACATTGCCCAGCGCGGCGAAAAGATCATCGACCTCCAAAAGCGCTTCCAGCTCTTCGACGTTCCGCATCTCCGCAGCGTCGCCGGCTAAACGAATCAGCGCGATACCCGTTACCTTATCAGGTTCTTACCTTCATCCCTTCCTACCTTCTTGCTTCGTTGCATCGTTGCCTTGTTGCTTGTTGCCTTCTTGCCTTCTTGCCTTCTCTCGTACTTTGAACTTTGAACTTTAGCGTTTAGTATTTCCCCATGCCTCAGCGCGAGCAAACCCCAACCACGACAATCGAATCCTGGGGCATCACATCTACCAGCAGAATCTGGATCGGAGGAAACAACCTCCCGGCGCGCAGAGAAATTGAATTGCTCGTGGGCGACTTGGAGCGTCCGCCCATCGGGGAGATCGATCGCGCTTTTATATCCGCGTCGACAACTGATGAGGCCGTTTATTTCGCGCGAAAGCTTCGTCCGCGACTTGCCCCGGATTCATCAGTTTGGATTGTCTATCCAAAGCAGGGCTCGCCCGTGGAGCAAGACTTCGCGGGCAATTTCGAGGAGATGATCGTCACCCTGTTCGAGCTGGACTATGTCGAATGCGGGCGCACCCACCTCCCCGACGACTACGCTTCAACGGGATTTCATCTCAGCTCATCTCACGCCACGCCATCGGAAGTGTAGAATTCACCCATGCGATCCGCACGAAACGTTCTCGCCCCGATGCTGGCTGTTGTCATTTTTGGAGCAACGACCTGGGGCTTTGTCGTTGTGACGCGGCACGTCATGGACGGCACGTTGCAAGGCTGGGACGAGCGCATCTTGCACGCCCTGCGCGACGCGGATGAGGCGAAAAGCCCGCGCGGGCCGTTGGTGGTTGAACATGCCGCGCGAGATCTCACTGCCATGGGCTCCATGACCGTCATCATTCTCATGACCGGGGCCATGACCGGCTTCTTTTTCTTGGTCCAACGACGGCGGGATGCTCTTCTCCTTGCCGGGGCAATCACCTCAGGCTTGTTTGCGTTCTTCGTGCTCAAACATCTCATCGCGAGAGAACGGCCACCCCTCGTTTCTCCACTGGTTCATTCGGAAACACACAGCTTCCCTAGCGGGCACGTCATGCTCGCCGTCGTCCTTTATTTTGCGCTGGCAATTCTGATCACCCGCCACGTAACGCACTTCCGCGTCAGGGCTTTCGTGTGGTGGGCCGCGGTCGCGCTCTCATTGGCGATTGCCTTCACCAGAACGTACTTGGGAATTCACTGGCCCAGTGACGTCGTAGCCGGTTTGCTCGCTGGAATCGGATGGACCGCACTCTGGTGGATTATTGGGTGGACGGTGGCGTGGAGAACCGACCGGCGGGTTAATTGCACCTCCCAGCCCAGCGGGATCATGCACCCACTCCTGATGGATGGCGGCGATAGCCGCACTTCCCCATCGTTTTCTTTGGATGCCGCGGACGCGAGCGACTAAACCATCGCGAGGCGGACCGACTCCACAAGCGTCTCATGCATTTTTTCGGTGGCTGCGAGGAAGGGAATGCTTTGCTGTGGGTCGGCGTCCATGCGAAACGGAATGAGCGGCTCACCGCGTGGACTGGTGAAAAGTCCGCCGGCTTCCTGGATAAGTAAAGCGCCTGCGGCAATATCCCAGATTTTCACCCGGCGGCCGAGCATGCCCGACATCGCCCCACTGGCGATGAGTCCCATCTCAAACGCAGTCGAACCAAGATTGCGGCACACGTAGCCGCGAGTGCCGTGCCACGCCCGGCTAACGCGCAAGGCCATCTCATCTTTGCTTGAGGGGGCGCCCAGCAGATGATCGCTTTCTCCGCCCAGGTCGTTGACCCGGATTGCATGACCATTGAGAGTTGCTCCACCGCCCGCAGTGGAGGAAAAAAGCTGCCGGGTGTAGTGCTCATAAATGACGCCCACGATGGGTATGCCTTCATCCAGCACGGCGATCGACGTAGCAAAGCAAGGAAGCTTGGCCACGTAGTTCCGCGTGCCATCCAGCGGGTCGATGACCCAGCAATAGCGTGTGCCGCTGGGCGCAACCCGCGCATCCGCAGTGGGCGCGGTTTCTTCGCCGTAGATCGCATGATCGGGATAGGCTTCGCCGATGGCAGCCACAATGAGCGATTGAATTTCATTATCGGTCGTGGTGACGATACTTTTGTCGAACTTGCGGGAAGCGGTCGCCTGCTCGATGCGCGCTAAGGATATCTCGGAGGCCTCCTGCGCCAATCGCGTAGCCAGGGAAAGTATGCTTGTTGGATCAGCCCCACCTCTGCTCATGGTGAGTCCACGATTTCCCGCGCTCGCCTGCGCCGAATGACCTTGCGCTTCACGACGGTCTTTTCGCCGGATTCTCCGCCAAGGCAGATCAGGAAGGAAAGAATCACGAGAATCGGGTTGGTATCCCAATAGTGATATGCGGCAAGAATCGGAATCACCAGCCGGGGAAACAAAAGGAAGAAAATCCAGAAGAGCAATCCGCCGGTCACATGGCTGAAGAAAAACACGGTTATCCTTGGGAAAAAGGTCAGTCCCAACAGGAACAGCAGCCCGTGAACGTCCCAAAAGTTCATGCCCGAACCTCGGTGTCAGATTCGCTACCTCGCCGCCCGCAACAATTCCCCTATTCGGCCCAGATGATAGTCGTCGTGCTCGGAATCGAAATAGGCAATATCCACGATGCGCATCGGCTGCTTCAATCTTGGGTGGAGTGCCGACCTGCTCCAGTCATCTTCCGTCAATGATTCAAACAGGCGTACAAGCCGCGCCCGTTCGGCGCAAAACTCCGCAAGCAATTCCCTGATGTGGCGATCGTTGTGCCGCGCGTCCAGCGTCTTTTGGTTGCTCATGTCCGCCGCGATAAGCTCCTTATCTCCAGCCAGGATCTGCTCGATCCGCCGCGGCGCGAGATAGCCAAGGTCCAGCAAGTGCCCGACATTCTCCTGAATCGACCACCCGCCGCCGTCGGGCTTGCGAACAAGCAC
>JBKJYI010000418.1:0-7309 GCA_046715855.1 Phycisphaerae bacterium | reverse complement strand
CGTCAAATTGCCCGTCGTTAAGCCGATCGACGATGATTTGATGCACCGTGCCTTCGATTCTCCCCACCGTGGTTTCGTTCAAGGCCCGCACTGCGCCCTCGACCGCGTCGCAAAGCATCAGCACGGCCGACTCACGTGACCGAGGCTTGGGGCCTTCATACCGGAAATCCGCCTCGGCTACATCGCGATCGTGTCGCCCCGTGGCCACGCGCGGCTGATTCTCCACCGCCCGATGATGAAAATAACGGACCAGCGTCGTGCCATGATGTTCGGCGATGAATTGGTGCAGCACGGGCGGCAGACGATATTGCCGGGCGAGTTCCAGCCCATCCTTGACGTGCCCAAGTATGATCAGCAGGCTCATGGTGGGCGCGAGATTTTCATGGCGGCTGATCCGCCCCTCCTGATTCTCCGTGAAGTAGGCCGCTCGATGGATCTTGCCAATGTCGTGATACAGAGCCCCGACTTGCGCCAGCAGCCCGTTGGCACCGATGCGTTCGCACGCTGCTTCCGCCAGCGTGCCCAAAACCAGGCTGTGGTTGTATGTGCCCGGGGCCTCTCGCGCCAGAAGCTGCAGCAACGGCCTGGTCGGATCGCGCCATTCCAGCAAGGTCAACGAAGTCGCCACGCGGAAGGCGCGCTCCAGGAAGGGCAATAATCCCTGAAGCACGAATGCGCCCAGCAAGGCGCTGCCGCCCGCCCATGCTGCGTGACGCACCTGGAAGTCCCAGTTTTGCCCGTCCCACATGCTCACCGCTGCGGACATGAATGCCGTCACAATCCCGGTGACTAGTCCGGTGATCAACAGCTTGCTGCGCGATCGGATTTCGTCGAGCTGCCAGATGACGGCGACGATTCCCGCAAACAAAACAAGCAGCAGGCTCAAATGCGTGTCCAGCATGGCCCGCAGCATGAGTGCCACAAAGCACATCACGCCGATCGCAAATCTTCGGGGAAAAGCAATGGCCAGAGTCCCGCATGCGGCCACGAGAGGAGCCAGAGCCAGCTCAGGATATTGAGGCCAGTTCATTTCCAGAAGGCGCGCAATGGCCAGGGTAACAAGCACCACGGCGACAAGCCGCATGCTTTGCCCTAACGAATTCAGCAGCTGGCGCTCGTACATGCGGATGTATGCCAGAAGCCCCATGGCAATGAATGCCACCACCAGGCTCAGCCCCGCCCGCTTGATCGATCGCTCCCTGCGCAATGCATCCGCAAGCGATGTGCCGTCTTCCCGCAAAAATCGCTCATAAGCGCTTTGATGGGCGCTGAGCAATTCGTATTCCTTCGCGTCAAGCGGGCCCGGGTGGATGAATGGCTGGTTGGCTTCAAACGTGGTCAAGGCCATCGGCGTGGATTCCTCCGCCAGCTTCATGGCCGCTGCCGTTCTGTCTTTGTCATAGAGGATGGTGGGGTGTTCCCGAAAAACCTCCAACACCACATTTTCGATCGTGTCCCGAAGGCGAAGATCAGGCGAACCCTTTCGCGCCACGTTGCGGGCCACGCCGTCCATCGCCGTTTTGCTTTTTTGCGAGACGCGATCCTCGTTGGCAACTTCCAACGGCTTTTGCGAACCCTCGTCTCCGCGAGCGATCAGGTAGAAGAAACTTCGGGCGCTGGGAGGGGTTCGATCTTCATTGGTAAGCTCGCTGACGATGTACTGGTCGTCCAGCGGAAGTTTGTCCACCAGTTCTTGAAATTGCTTGAGTCCCTCCTCACCGCGCTCGGCAAGCTCGCGGAACCGCTCGTAACCTGAACGATCTGGGATAATCTTCCCGTTTTCCAGGGCGCGGACGTATTCTTCGTAAGTAGGTTTTTCTGACGCGATCTGAAAGAGCCGCACCAATTCGGCTCGAATGCGACCGGACGTCAGAGCCGGGTCGTTGGTGACATAATAACTGGGCACTTTCGCCCGGGCGGCCTCGCGATCCGCATCGGTCTGCTTTGGATTGGCGACCTGAAAAGACACTTTGGCATAGACAGGCTGGGAGATGCGCTGCCCGACCGCGTAATCCAGTCCTTCGTCAATCGCCAGGGCGATGCTCACCGATCCCGCAATCAGCAGGATTCCGATGACCGCGGGCCAGGAGAAAACTTTGCGCAAAATCTTGGGCCAAGCGATGGGGGGACGCCTGCGCTGCTCGCGAAGCTGACGTTCGCGTGTTGCACGTTTTCCTGTCCAACCGTTCATAAATCTCTAAATCATTCGAGCCGGGGATCCCCGCACCTGGAACAATCCAAGTGCGTTCGTGCCGCGCCATTCACCATCAACCGGGAATATTGCTGCTGTAGGCCTCGACCACTTTCTGCACCAGGGGGTGGCGCACGATGTCCCCCTTTTCGAGTCGAATCGTCGCCACACCCGCAACGCCGTCCAGCCGGCGGAGCGCATCTGTGAAACCCAAAGCCTCACCGTCGGGCAGGTCGCTCTGGCTCACGTCACCGGTTACCACCATTTTGCTCCCCTGTCCCAGACGCGTGAGGAACATGAGCATTTGCGAGATGGTGCAGTTCTGGGCCTCGTCCAAAATGATGGCCGCGTGATTCAGGGTTCGGCCGCGCATGAACGCCAGCGGCACGACTTCCAGCACGTCATTGGCGAGGAAACGCTTAACCTGCTCGAACGGCATCATGTCATGCATGGCATCCCACAACGGGCGAAGATATGGATTCACCTTGGCTTGCAAATCGCCCGGCAAGTAACCAAGCTTTTCGCCAGCCTCGACGGCCGGTCGGGCGAGCACAATTCGCTTGATCTTGTGCTGCTTGAGCAACGAAACTGAAACCGCCGCGGCGAGATAAGTCTTCCCTGTCCCCGCAGGCCCCACGCACAAGGTCAGGTCGTTCTGCAAAATCGCGTCAATGTAGCGCCGCTGTCCTTCGCCCTTGGGGGTGACCGCCGCTGAGGAGTGGAACACGTCGATTGTTCCGGGGGCGTGCGACCGTCGGTCGTTGCCGGCCTGATCAATCGATTCCTGCAGAGCCTGCTCGCTGACATCCGGATAATGCTGCAAGCGCCTTTGAAGTTCTTCGACGACAAGGGCGGCCCGCCGTACGGCGTCGTGCTCTCCACTAATGTGCACAGCGTTTTCGCGGGCACTGATTCGAACGTCAAAAGCCGCCCGGATCAGACGTAGATTGCGGTCCGCCGTGCCGTATAAGGCTCCGCGGCGCGAAGGGTCATCGATAGGTATGCTCAGTTCCAACGAGTTCTATATACAGGGGCGCTTCCCTGAAGTTGGCCCCGGGTTCGCCTTTTCCAAAGGTCGTCGATTCATTTTATCAGGAAGCTACGGCATATTCCAAACCCGCGTCAATAAAAACCAGGCAACCGGCAAAGCGAACAGCGGGCTGTCCACCAAGTCCAAAATACCCCCATAATGCGGCATAACCGAGCCGGAGTCTTTAATACCCGCGTCTCGTTTGAAGCAAGACTCAAACAAATCTCCCATTTGGGCAAAAAAAGAGAGGATCATCCCGAATATGAATGCTTTTCCTACGATAACCCAGCCTGCACCGGCAAAGACGTTGCGGAAACTCGTGGTCATTTCGCTCCAGATCCACAGTGCTCGGCTGGGGTCCTGATTCGGCTCGATAGGCAATCGCCCTGGCCAGGCAAACAGCACCGCGGCAAGCCCGCTGGCCACAAGGCCTCCTACGGCCCCTTCCACCGACTTGCCCGGGCTCACCGCCGGGATCAGCTTGTGCCGCCCGATGGCTGAACCAATAAGGTATGCGCCAATGTCCGAGCTTTTGGTTATGAGTACGACGATCAACAGCAGCCACGCCCCCTGGTTGGCCCCGCTGCCCAGCCCGCAACGGAGCTGAAGACCAAACGACCCAAGAAAGCCGAGATAGAAAACCAGGAGAAGGGTCGCGCTGCCGTCCTGTAGCGTTCCTGCTGGATTGTTTCGAAAGACGCAGAAGAACCCGACCATCAAGACGGCCGCCGCTCCACCTGCTACCGACCAGTAAAGCCCCTCACGGTCGGCGATCGATTCCCCCAGATACCCCGCCGGTCCTAGCCAGGGAAGCACCACTAGCGCCAGTGTCAGCACATAGGCGGGAACAACGAAAGGCCTGACCCCTCGGGCGCGTAACAGCCGGATCATTTCGGCCACCCCCAGGCCAAGCACGATGACAAACATCAGCGGGATGATGCTGCCGCGCCGGAGCAGGTCCATGCCCGGTTCAGAACGCTCGGTCGCCCATTGCGCGATAAGGTGGTCACCGATAAAAAGGCACAAAAGAAATGCAATTGCGATGGCGCCGAAAAGTATTCGCTGGATGACGACCCCGATTTTCGATTCCATCACCATCCCCGGAGTGCCGGGGCTCCGCGCCAATCCCAACCATAAGTCATGGCAAATCGACTGTCCAACGACCCCCCCACAATCGACAATCGCCGCTACACGATCGAGAATGAGTCGATGCGATTCAACACAAGGCAAAAAATCTGGCTCACTCTGGTGATCGCCGTCAACGCAACTTTGTGGCTTATTCCGGGCGACGTGGTGGCCAACATCGCCCGCGACCAGCAGACCATGCTGGGGCGATATTCGCGCACGCATTTTGCCTGGATTTTGGGCGTCCTGGCGATTTCACTGGTCAGCCTGTACATCGACTGGTCAACCGGTGCGGCATACAAGCGGCGTTGGTTTCAGGTGCTCGCAACCCTGTTTTTTCTCCTGCCATGCGTGGCGGTCGTGGACGCTTTCCTGCGCACCGCCGACACGATGCATTACATCCGTGAAGACGGCCTCTATCACCGGCCACCCAACACAGAATTCCGCCAGATATTTGTCGACGCCCCGCAGGCAATGCGAACGTACCCCAACTTGAAACCGGGTTACGGAACCATCGAGTGCATTGCCCGCACGGACGGGCGCGGCTATCGCAATGCCACCACAGTGGATCAGTGCGACGTCGTAGCTCTGGGAGACTCATTTACCGAAGGGTCTGGCGTGAGCGACGCCGACCCCTGGCCGGTTCACTTAGCTGATCTCTCGCAGCGAACGGTCTGCAATCTTGGGATGTCGGGCTACGATCCATTTCACTACCTCGAATCACTGCGCCGCGTCGGACTGCGCCTCCATCCGCGCCTGGTGGTTTGCGTTTTTTATGAAGGCAACGACTTCCGTTCCAGTTCCAGCGACGAAAAACGACGAAATCCCAGCCTTTCCAAAAAGTTCACCGAATACGTGGACCGCTCCCCCTTGATCAAAGCAATCGATGCCTCGATTACTAATTCGTTCGGAACATTCGGGGCTGATCGGCCGCTTCCCAACGCTCATTTGATTGACTGGCTGCCATTGACCGTGCCTGACTCTCCGCAAGGCCGTAACTATGCGTTCCAGCCCAAGCAGTTGCGCGACTTGCTTCAGACCCGGGATGCATTCGAGAGCGACAAGCACTGGCACAACCCGCGGGAACAAATTGGGGCGATGAATGAGTTATGCAAAAAAGCCGGCGCGCAATTCGTTCTGGTTCTCGCGCCGACCAAAGCGCGTGTGGTGCTACCGCTGGTGGCCAGCGGTCTCAACGCATCGCACATCCGCTCCTTCGCCGCTCTCGACTTCAAAAAGCCGCTGCCGCCGGAAGGCGAGTTTCTCAGCGAGCTACTGGCTCGAGCCGACAGCAAGGAGCAGACAATCGCTTCGTGGTGTGCGTCGCAATCCATCCCCTTCTTTTCACCCGCCGCTGCTCTAAGATCCGCCATCGCCGCTGGAAACCAGGTCTACTACACCTACGACCAGCATTGGTCCCCCGCCGGCCACCAAGTCTTCGCCAAATCCTTGTACGACTTTCTCCATGAAAACGGTTCGCTCACCGGCAGCGAGCTGACAACCCGCTGACTCCTGGCCAAAAAATGAAAACAAAAAAAGGCCGTCGATTAGGACGGCCTTCGTAGGATCAAAAACTTGCGACCGCTTAGTCTTGCAGCCGTGCCTTGCCGCCGCCGATCTGCAAGGTGGTTCCCATCGCGGTCACCGGCAGGTTCTGATTGCTCTCGTTGGCAACGAATGATTCCGTGTTGTTTGCACGAACATCGATCTTGAATGTTCCGGCCGCTTCGGGCGACGGACGGAATCTCCAGGTTCCCACGTACTTAGGGGCGCTTACCGCCACTGTTCCGCTAAAGAGCGTTCCGCCCAGTCGCGAACCGCCCTGGTCGGCCTCGGCAATGGCTTCGCTGCCCGAGAACACATAATCCGGGCGGGTTTTGTTAATGCGCACGTCGGTCACCGCCAAGGTGCCGGCGGTTCCACCGCTTGCCTCCAGCTTGACCTGGAAGGTCCGCAAATCAGGCACATTCTGGATGAACACATCGAATGTATATTCGCCGTTGGACTGCCCGGCGGGCACGACGGTGAAGAGCGCGCCCGTTGGAGTGCTTGCCTTGCGCGAAAGGAGATGGGTCACTCGCTGCGTTTGTTCCGGCGAAAGTCCAGTGATCGTCGCCTGCCCGTTTTGCAAGGCCAGGGAACCAACCGCCACCAATTGCCCGTCGATAAGAATGCCCATCTGATTGGCCTTGCTGGAGCCGAACTCGCCGCTCAGCGTGAGGGAGTTTGCATTGGCTTGAATCGAACTAACCTGATCCGCAACAATGGTCGCCTTGGGCGCGACAAAATAAGTCTGGCCGTTGAAGGTGGCCTGGTTGTACCCAGTCGCCGGCGTAGTGCTGACGATGTGAAAGCTGACACCCTGAACCTTCTCGGCTCGGGGAGCGCGATCTTCCGCAAACGCGGTTCCCACCAACACGCCGATGATCAGGCTGGAAACTACAAGCTTTGACTTTTGCATGGTTTATCCTTTCGAAGAACACCTACCCGAACCGTATAGCCAATGACCGGAAGGACGCGAACACGTACCGCCGGTATCTTCCAAGGTGGTACAATCATACTCTCGTGCGGTTGCTTCCCCAATCGGCGCTGTTTCGTCGCGCCGGACGTGTCCCTTGCGCGGTTACAATACCCTGGCAGTGTCAATTAGGTCAAGAGATTCATAACGGTTCTATCGAATACCCAAGCTTTTGATTGCATTGTTTCTCGCCAAGATCGATCGTGACGTATCCCATTTCACTCTGGATTGCCCGGAAACGGCATTCAATGATTCATCCATAAAGCCAAATGGCAATTGAGCTTATGCATCCTCATGTTGTGCGCTTGCGCATAATCCTTTCATGATTCTCTGCTTGACTCCGGTTGCTAAGTACGGTATTTGTTTGGACTTACGTTTTTCTCGCACGGATTTCGCTAGGTGCCCGACGGGCGAACCGCAGTTCGATGCCGGTTGACTACATAGG
>JBKJYI010000417.1:0-9078 GCA_046715855.1 Phycisphaerae bacterium | reverse complement strand
TGAAAGCAATTGGATACACCCGATGTTCGACGCATGAACAAGCGGATAGTGGCTTGGGCCTGGAATCTCAGACCGAGCGAATCCGGGCCTACTGCGGGTTACGAAAATTGGAGTTGGCCGAAATCGTCACCGACGCTGGCGTGTCTGGCGGGAAGCCGCTGGCGTCGCGGGAAGGCGGCCAAAGGCTCCTGTTTTTGCTGAAGAGTAAGGAAGCGGAGTCCGTTGTCATGCTAAAGCTCGACCGGATGTTTCGCAATGCCGGGGATTGCTTGACGACTGTTGAAAATTGGGATCGGACTGGAGTCGCTCTGCACGTTATCGACCTGGGGGGCAACGCAATTGACACGACTAGCGCGGCGGGACGGTTCATGCTCGTCGTGCTGGCCGGTGCCGCCGAAATGGAACGTAATCTAACCCGTGAACGGACTCGATCCGCTCTTGCGGTTAAGAGAGCCAATTGCCAACGAATCGGAGCCGTGCCATTCGGTTTCGATCTTGCCTCCGACGACTCAACACTTCTAACAAACTTAGCCGAACAACAGATCATCGAAGAAATTCGGAAATGGCGATCGTCCGGCGTGTCACTCGAACTGATCGCGTTGGAATTGACCCGTCGCGGAGTTCCAACAAAGACAGGAAAATCGAAGCGTTGGAGTCACCAAGCCATCGCTCGGATTGTCGATCGATCGGTTCCATCAAGGTCAATCTACGCCGGATGACCGGCGGCGAATCAAGATTGCGCCTATTCCAGATAGACCTATCATCGAGATTGCTATTCCCCAAGTTGAAATTGCGGGAATACTAGCGCCTCTTCCAGCTAATAGCTTAATAACGAATACGTCTTGTTCGCCGTTGGAGGAGATGAGCAGTTGGCTTGGCGTTGGATCAAAATCGACAATTCCATAGAATAGACCCGTCAACACAATGTTGTCATTTTCAGCTATCGCCAAACCAGAAACCGAGGTGTAAGGATCAACAGTTCCATGAATCCTAGCTGACCAATCTTCTGTGCCTGTAGGGGACAACTTGGTAATAAGCAAATCATCCGAATCTCTGCCCGCAACCACGATGTTTTGTGCCTCGTCAAGCGCGACCCGAGACGCGAAAGCGCCGAACGGCCCGAACGCAGCGATACCAAAAGTTTGGGTCCACCCATAATTGCCGTTCCCTTGTATCCGGGTGACAAAACCGCCTCCAGGTCCGTGTAAGTCAACGCCCGCAGTTGGATCGAAATCAGAATCTGACTCGTACTGTCCCACGACAATCACGTCACCCGATGTCGTCGCCGCAATCTTGGTTACAACATCGTAGTCGGCACCGCCAAAGGTGCGCGTCCAGAGGTATGTCCCATTCGCACTGTATTGGGAAACGAAAGCATCTTCGTAGCCGTTTGATTGGTGATTATCGACCGTTCCACTCGGATCGAAATCGACCGTCCCTTTGAAGCCGCCAGAGATGTAAATTTCGCCCGTATTGGTTGTTGAAACCCCGTAGGCGATTAGGTAATTGTCACTCGTTGGACCATGTATTACGCGTGTCCAACGATAAGAACCTTCGTTGTCAAAGCTGGTTAGAAAAATCGCATCGACTCCAATTGAGTCGAATTGATCAACGCCAGCAGAAGGGTCGAAATCTGCTACCCCTCGCAAAAATCCTACGACAAAAACGCGCCCCAAGGAATCAATTGTCATTTCAGTCGGAAACGTTGACACGATCGTACGCGTCCAATTGTAATTGCCTTCAACGTCAAATCTGCTGAGAAATAAGGAGTCCTCGCTTGTAGGGCCGGTATGATTGTCCACGTTGCCCGATGGATCGAAGTCAACTGTGCCTCGAAAATCTCCTACAATGAAAATGTGCCCTTGATGATCCAATGCCGTCGCGCGAAGATTGATTCCCGTCACTTCTAAGTAAGTCTTCGTCCAAGCAAAGGACCCATCGGAACCGAGCTTAGTAAAAAAACATCCTGTTCCGCTACGAACATCCATACCCTCGGTTGGGTCAAGATCGACAGGCGTCGGCGCTCCCGTATAGCGACCAATTAGATAGCATGCCCCTTGAGCATCGACGGCTACTGAATTCGGTAGGTCGGACGACGGGCCGCCAAATGATCGTGCCCAAAACAATCGAGGTTGGATTGGATCACTTCGTGCTGAGGTTGGAACACCTAACCCAATCAACCCAATCAAAATCCGCGTCCACGAAAAAACTAACTGATTGCGCCGTTCACTCATGCTCGACTCCGTGATTCCAAAAGGGGACTTGAGGCGTTAGATGGAACTATTGTAATCATGACCCGCAACCCGTGTCAAGGCTGCGGCGTGGGACAGTATCCCCATGCCGTCCAAGGCCCAACACTCGCGAGCCTACAAAGCCGTCCCGCCTTTGCTTCGTTCCATGCGCGAAGAGGCTGGACTTACGCAACGGGAAATTGGAACCCGCCTACGCAAGCCGCAATCCTGGGTCTACAACTGCGAGGCCGCAAATCGAAGGGTGGACATTGCTGAGTTTGTGGCTTGGTGCCAAGCGTGCGGCACTAATCCTGCCGAAGCCTTCGCCAACCTACTCAAATTGCTTGCCTAAGCAGCAGCCAAACATCCCCTTCGGCGAATTCATTTTGGCCCCGATCCGTTCCCTGATACACTGATACTCGTCCACTTTTTCAAGAATTAGGGTTACAGTTGCAAGAGCGGGCGTAAGCATGACCAGCACACCCGAAGCCGAATCTCGCAAGAACATCGACAAACAGCTAACGGCCTGTGGATGGACCGTTCAGGACCGCCGTCACGCGGACATAACGGCGTCGTGTGGCGTTGCCGTCCGGGAATTTCCGTTAATCGGCGGGGATGAGGCTGACTATCTCCTCTATGTGGATGCCAAAGCGATCGGCGTAGTGGAGGCGAAGCCCGAGGGATTCACGCTCCGGGGCGTAGAGATCCAGACTGATAAGTACGGCAATAGCCTTCCACCAAATTTGCCCACGTACCGCCGACCGCTTCCGTTTATTTACCAAAGCACCGGCATCGAGACCAACTTCACGAATGCGCTCGACCCCGACGCTCGAAGCCGACCAGTGTTTGCGTTTCATCGACCGGAAGGGCTTCTCGAATGGGTCAACCGGGCCGAGCAGCTACGCGGATGCCTCCGAATGCTGCCCCCGCTCTTGGATGTCCAGCTTTGGAAGGTGCAGGCGACGGCGATCCGCAACCTGGAATCATCGTTCGCAAGAAATTACCCGCGAGCATTGATCCAAATGGCGACCGGTTCCGGCAAGACCTTCACCGCCGTGAACTTTACGTACCGGCTTGTTAAATTCGCTAACGCCCGGCGAGTGCTGTTCCTGGTTGACCGTAGCAACCTTGGCCGTCAGACGCTCAAGGAGTTCCAAAAATTCGTCACCCCCGACGATGGACGCAAGTTCACCGAGCTTTACAACGTCCAGCATCTCGCGGGCAATCGTATCGACGACGTGAGCCGTGTCTGCATCACCACGATCCAACGGCTCTATTCGATGCTCAAGGGCGAGGAGTTGGACCCTTCCGTTGAAGAAGGCTCGGCGTTTCAGACCGGATCGCCCCTATTCAAGGAGCCGCCGCCGGTCGAGTACAACCCCGCAATCCCTATCGAGACTTTCGACTTCATCATCACCGACGAGTGTCACCGCTCCATATACACGCTTTGGCGGCAGGTACTGGACTATTTTGACGCTTTCCTCATCGGCCTGACCGCCACGCCCAGCAAGCAGACCATCGGATTCTTCAACCGAAATCTGGTGATGGAGTACAACCACGAACAGGCCGTCGCGGATGGCGTCAACGTAGGCTTTGACGTGTACCGCATTCGCACGAAGATCACTGAGCAAGGTTCGGCAGTAGAGACCGGCAACTTTGTCGATAAACGGGATCGGCTGACCCGTGCAAAATGGTGGGAGGAACTCGACAACGACCTTATCTATGCGTCCGACGAACTGGACCGTAGCGTCATCGCCAAAGATCAAATCCGCACCGTCATCCGTACCTTCCACGACAAGCTGTTCACCGAAATCTTTCCGGGCCGCACGGACGTGCCCAAGACGATCATTTTTGCCAAGGACGACAGCCACGCCGAAGACATCGTCGAAATCGTCCGCGAAGTTTTCGCTCGGGGGAATGACTTTTGCCAGAAGATCACCTACCGAACCACGGGCAAAGACCCGGAAGACCTGATCGCCGAGTTTCGTAACAGCTACAACCCCCGCATCGTCGTCACGGTGGACATGATCGCCACCGGCACGGACATTAAACCCGTCGAAATCGTGTTTTTCATGCGCAGCGTCAAGAGCCGCCTGTACTTCGAGCAGATGAAGGGCCGTGGCGTCCGCGTCATGCTTGATACCGATTTCCAGGCCGTCACGCCTGACGCCAAGGCCAAGGATCATTTCGTCATTGTAGATGCGGTCGGCGTGTGCGAAGCCGCCAAGTCTGAGTCCGGCCCGATGGAGCGCAAGCGCAACGTGTCGCTCGAAAAGCTCCTGGAGGCCGTCGCGTTCGGAAGTACAGATGAGGACGTTATTTCATCGCTCGGAGGGCGGTTGGCTCGACTCGACCAACGGTTGGACAAGGAACAACACAAGGAAATTGTCGAAGCGACGGGCGGGGCATCGCTTTCGGATATCGTCGGCCCCATGCTTTCGGCCCTCGATCCCGACAAGCAGATCGAACGGGCCAAGGCCGACCACAAGACGGACCAACCCACCGAGCCGCAAATCAAGAAGGCCGCCGAGGCCCTGGTCAAGGAGGCCGTCAAGCCACTGCACAAGCCCACCTTTCGCAACAAGATCATCGAACTGCACAAGGTCACGACGCAGACCATCGACACCGTCAGCCTCGATGAAGTCCTTGACGCGGGTTTCGACGCCAAGGCCCTCGAACGGGCCAAGGGGATCGTCGAATCATTCGAGAAATTCATCGCCGACCACCGCGACGAAATCATGGCCTTGCAAGTTCTCTACAGCCAGCCATACCGAAGACGATTGAGCTTTAAGGACATTAAGGAGCTTGCCCAGGCGATTGAACGTCCGCCCTTGGGCGTGACCACCGAACGGCTCTGGCTCGCGTACCAGGCGCTGAATCAGTCCAAAGTGCATGGCAGCGGCGGGCGGCAGCTAACCGACATTGTCTCGGTCATCCGTTTTGCGTTGCATCAGGACGGCGTGCTGACGCCCTTCGCCGACGTGGTGCATGAGCGCTTCGACGGCTGGCTCGCAGCACAACAGGTCGCTGGGCGGACGTTCACGCCGGAACAGCTTCGCTGGTTGGAATTAATTCGCGACCACGTAGCCGCGAGCATGACCATCACGCCCGATGATTTCGGTTACACTCCCTTCAACGAGGCGGGCGGGATCGGGAAAGCATACGAACTGTTCAAAGACGACCTGAACACGCTGATTGAAGAACTCAATGAGGTGCTGGCGGCGAGAGTTTAGTTTCCCTCGACCATCAACCTCCGAACTGGGCCCGATCTCAAATACAGTATTCTTCATTGCTCATCACGATGGGCAGTACGCGAAGGACCTACGGCCATGAGTATCAGAGTTCAGGGATACCGTTCGTCAGAATAGAAAACTTAAGAGGGGGCCGCATTGACGCGGAATCTATTATTGTATTCATAGACGCGGCTGGTGATGAAAAACTCAAACGATCACGACTTGCTGCCAACGATGTTCTTTTTTCCCTTGCCGGAACGATTGGTCGCACAGCCATTGTTACAGACAACGACGTACCGGCAAACACCAATCAAGCATTAGGGATAGTTAGGGGATACGAAGCAGTCTATGAGCCGAGATTCCTGTCGCACATTCTAAGCTCCCCCGAAGTCCAGTCGCTGGCGACCAGCGCAATGCGCGGTGGGGCAATGAACAACATCTCGCTCGGCGACCTCAAATCGTTGGACCTGCCGATTCCTCCAATGCGAGAGCAAGGGCGTATCGTTGAAGAAATCGATAAGCAACTCACACGTCTGGACGCCGGTGTGGCCGCGTTGAAACGGGTCGAGGCGAACCTCAAGCGATACAAGGCCGCCGTGCTCAAGGCCGCCATCGAGGGGAGGCTCACCGAAAAATGGCGGGCCGAGCATGCAGACGTGGAACCGGCCTCCGAACTTCTCAAGCGAATCCTTACCGAACGACGACGCCGATGGGAACAATCCGAACTCGCCAAGATGCGGATCAAGGGCAAACTGCCCACCGACGATCGTTGGAAGAAGCAATATCCTGAGCCGGAAACGCCCGAAGTGCCGGATTCAGCTGGGAATCCCGGCACTTGGTGCTGGGCTACGCTTTCACAGCTTGGCCTACTGGATCGGGGCAAATCTCGGCACCGTCCACGGGACGCCGAACACTTGTATGGCGGTCGTTACCCTTTCATTCAAACAGGCGAAATTGGCGGATCGGATGGCATGATTCGGTCATGGAAGCGGACCTACAGCGAAGCAGGATTGGCGCAAAGTCGGCTCTGGCCTGCTGGGACCCTCTGCATCACCATCGCAGCAAACATCGCCGAAACCGCGATTCTCGGATTCGATGGTTGCTTTCCCGACAGCGTAGTCGGCTTCCGCGGGGAAGAGGATGAAATCGACGTGCGATATGTTGAGTTTTACATGCGAACTGCGCAATCAGAATTGGAACGACTCGCCCCGGCTACAGCGCAAAAAAATATTAACCTCGCAACGCTTCGGCGGCTTGCGGTTCCACTGCCTCCGCTACCCGAACAGCTTGAAATCGTGGCAGAAGTCGAACGACGGCTGTCCGTAGCATCGGCCATAATTTCGGCGAACGCACGCACCATTCGCCGAGCGTCTCGGCTCCGCCAATCCATTTTTAAGCGGGCCTTCGAGGGTAAGCTAGTTCCTCAAGACCCCACCGACGAACCGGCCAGCGTTCTGCTCGACCGCATCCGCGCCGCGCGAGCCGCTCCAGGCGCATCAAGAACAGCGTTCGATAAGCAACGTCGAAGAAAACAGGCAAGCACAGCCTAGGGTTTTGAGAGGAGTGTACGTGAGTTGGGTATATGACAAAGAAGCCGATGCGTTTGAGCGGGGCTACAATTCTGCCACTACGCAAGCATCCGATCTTTTGAAATCGGAGAATTTGGTATGTTTGGCCAAGTGGCTTAAAGAAAGGCTTGCCTGGGAGAGGCATGGCAAGCACAAACAACTTGAGCAAGAGATGCCGCGATTGCCGGATTTTCTCCAAAAGGTCGAGGGAAGGGAGTTAGCAATTCTTGATCTAGAAGCGGAGAGGCTGAAACGCGCGGCCCCAGAGATGCTACGGGTCCTGAAAATGTTGTACATGTTTCATGCTCAAGGCGCTTACATTTTTAGATCGAATTACGATTTTGAAAAAATGGGCGTCGCGTATCTTGCCGACTTGGCTCGCCACGCGATCAAAGAAGCTGAGGGAGAGTGAAGGGCTTGCACCGCTCCCACCTCGCTGTTAGGATTGTGTTTGGATGTTCGGGCTAACGGAATGAGCGACCGATCGAAAATCGAGTGGACTGACGCGACTTGGAACCCGGTTCGGGGATGTACCAAAGTCAGCCCAGGATGCGCTCATTGCTACGCGGAAACATTCGCGGAGCGATTTCGCGGCGTTCCCGGTCACCCCTATGAGTTTGGTTTTGACTTGCGCCTTGTTCCGCACAAACTGACGGAACCCCTTAAGTGGAAAACGCCTCGCACGATTTTCGTCAACTCGATGAGCGATTTGTTCCATGAGGGAGTGCCCGACGACTACATCGTTGACGTAGCCCGCGTGATGCACACCGCCAACTGGCACACATTCCAGGTACTGACTAAACGATCGGAGCGGTTGCGGGACTTGTTGCGAACCAAGCTCCGGTTTGCGGCCACTTGCGGCCATATCTGGTGGGGTGTGAGCGTTGAAGATCGAAAGCACGGCCTGCCCCGCATCGAGTGCCTTCGGGCGGCCCCCGCCAAAGTCCGGTTTCTTTCCATCGAGCCTTTGTTGGAAGACATAGGGACCTTGGACCTGCGTGATATTGCGTGGGTCATCGTCGGCGGCGAGAGCGGCCCCGGCGCTAGGCCAATGATGCGAGCCTGGGTCGTTAGCATCCGCAAGCAGTGCAAGGCCGCAAATGTGCCGTTCTTTTTCAAGCAATGGGGCGGCGTGCAGAAAAGTCGAAACGGGCGGATTCTGGACGGGAAAACTTACGATGAAATTCCGCAAAGGAATCCGCCCGGCGCACTTAGACGAGAGATTCGCCTTGATGTGATTGAGGACTTTGAGCGCCGGTACAACGGGCAGTTGGTTCGATGAGCAAGGGCGACCTGTACATCGGACGTGAACAGACGCTTGTTAAGCATTACATCTTGGAAAAATACCTGGATCGGTTCGCCCACATCATCGGATTTAACTGGAACACCATAAACTACGTCGATTGTTTTTCCGGGCCGTGGAACGTCCAATCCGAGAACTTCCAAGACAGCTCGTTTTACGTCGCCATCAACCAGCTCCGCCGGGCGAAGGCCACCCACCTTGAGCTTGGCCGCGACCTTGCGCTTCGGTGCTTCTTCTTGGAGAAGAAAAAATCGGCTTATGCAAAACTCAAACAGTTCGCTGACTCCACCGACTACACGATTATCGAGACGCGAAACGCGGCCTTCGAGGAATCCATCGACGAGATTCTCCGCTTCATCAACGACGGCGGCCCAAACTCGTTCAGCTTCATTTTTATTGATCCTACAGGTTGGAACGGAATTGCGGTGGAGACGATCGCCCCGCTCCTTCGCCTTCAATCTGGTGAGGTACTCATCAACTTCATGACAAGCTTCATTCGTCGGTTCATAGATTCGCCGGACGAGGGGACGCAGGCAAGCTTCGATAGGCTCTTTGGAAGGCATGTACCGAAAACAAGATTCGATGGGTTATTTGGCTTCGACCTTGAAGATGCTTTGGTCGAGGAGTATTCCAAGAGCGTTGCCGCCGTCGGAGGCTTTAAATACGTTCGACCTGCGATCGTGTTGCATCCCCAAATCAACCGGACACATTTTCACTTGATATTTGCCACGAGACATCCGAAA
>JBKJYI010000416.1:0-5381 GCA_046715855.1 Phycisphaerae bacterium | reverse complement strand
GGCTCGGGCATTGCAACTATCGCATGTTTGCTTGACAGGGGTGTGCGGGAGTCCAAGAATAAGCGGATTGTGCCTGCCTGAACTTTTTATGAGCCTGCCAGGTGAGCAGCGAACAACGGAGAACATCGACGAGGAGGTTGCACCAAGATGGCCAAGCGAGAAGGTTTGAATTCTGTCACCGCGTGGATGATCATTTTCGTTGGGCTGTGGCTGGCGTCCACGGTCTTTCTCGTCATTCTGTATACCGGGCAGGAACAGCTTGTCTCCGAGAATGCGACCATCAAGAAGACCCTTGCGCTAACCATCGACTCTAAGCAGCGGCAGTCAATCGAACTGATCAAGGCCGCTCAGGAAGGCGGGCCGACCATGGTGGGCATCTTGGAAGACGCTCGCGGCACCACGGCCCAACTGGCCACGGGCGAGGCGACGGACGCGCCGCCGGCGATCAAGGCCAAGCGCGATCAGATCATGGCCGCAATCAAGGCCGACGGATTGGTGCCGAACCCCGAGACGTTTGCCGACCTTTCGTACCATCAGGCGCTGACGCAGCTCTATGAGGCTTTCAAGGCCGTTCAAAATGTGCGCAAGGCGGCGGAGGCGCGGGCGGCACAGCTCGATTCACAGATGACCGCGATGGTCGAGGCGGAGGCGGCTCTCAAGGCGGATTTTGAAAAGAAGACGCGCGAGGCCAGCGAGAGACTGGCACAGGCCGAAGGCGAGCGGACATCGTATCGTGCCGAGCGGGACAAGATGTTCGAAACGCTGCAGAAGGCGCAGGATGATGCTCAGAAACGACACGATGCGGAACTGACTTCGGTGCGGCAGGAGAAGCTGGCCGCGGAGCAGGAGACTGGAGCCGTCCAAAAGCGGCTGGCCAGCGTAAATACGAAGGTGGGCGGGTTGATGCCGGGGCCGACGAAGCTTTCGACGGCGCGAAATCCCGATGGGCGCATTCTGACAGCGGTTCCCGGCGATAAGGTGGTGTACATCAGTCTGGGCAAGAAGAACGGATTGACGCTGGGCTTGAAGTTCGCGGTGTACTCGGGCCAGTCAGGGATACCGGAAGACGGCAAGGCCAAGGCTCAGATTGAGGTCGCGTCGATTTCCGATTCGTCGGCGGAGTGCACGATCACGCAGATCGCGCCGAACGCGCTGGTTATGGAAGGCGATGTGATCGCCAATCCGATCTACGACCCGCACAACCCGATGACCTTTGTCGTGTCGGGTGATTTCGATCTGGACCACGACGGGAATAACGACCGCAACGGGAACCTGGTGATCGAAGACCTGATCAAGAAATGGGGCGGGAAGGTGAGCGATGAACTGACGCCGCTGACGGATTTCGTGGTGTTGGGCGTCAAGCCGCGTTCGCCGCGGACAGCGGGCGGGCCCGGTTCCGAACCGGGGCAGGCTCCTCCGCCGAATCCGGCCGCCGAACGGTATGAACGCATCATGAACCAAGCCTCCAAGTTTTCTATTCCGGTGCTCAACCAGGAAATATTCCTTAACTACCTGGGTTACACGGACCGTCAGGCTCGCCGATAGCGCCCGAGTATTCGATTTTGATTACCCACTGCATTATTACGGCTGGCCTGGATCTTCGCCTCCCTACACTGCTCACAGAGCCAGTGCCACCCACAGCCCTGCACGGCTGGCAGAGTGTCCCACCGCATTAATTACTGCACAAAAACAGTAGCGCGGAGCAGGCTAATTCTGCCTCTTTTATTTGACAGTCCGGGAATCTGATGTAGAATTGCTGCAGGTGGGATTTCGGTCTGAATTGCTAGAAAACATGTAATCGGGTTGTGTCGTTTCCGTTTTTCGGCGGGGTGTCCCTTCCGCGCGAAGGCGGGCGTCGTTGCGACTCTCCGACAACCACGGCGTACCACACTTGCTCGACTTCGAATCGAAAAAACGCCAGATCCTCGACCGGGTCGATATCCTGGCCTTGGTCGGCGAGCAGGTCGCGCTCCGCCGCACCGGCAAACGCTGGGTGGGGCTATGCCCCTTTCACGCCGAAAAGACGCCCTCCTTCTCCGTCTCGCCCGATATGGGCATTTTCAAGTGTTTCGGGTGCGGCAAGGGCGGCGACATTTTCTCCTATATTCAGTTCCGCGAAAACATCCCCTTCATAGAATCGATGCGCTTCCTGGCCGACCGGGCCGGGATTTCTCTCGATGAGCCTAAGCCGGTTTCGAGTGGGCATGGTCTTTCGGTTGATAGCGTCACTCGCCTGGAAATCGGCAAAGCCTGCGCCTGGGCGCAAACATTTTTTCGGACCAACCTGAATGGGAGCGGCGGACAAGCTGCGCGGCAATACCTCGCCGATCGCGGCTTCAGCGAAGCGACTGTCGAGCAGTTTGGATTGGGTCTTGCAATGGAAGGCGGCGCTTCGCTCCGAGAAGGGGGCGCGCGGGCGGGGTTTTCCCCGCTGGTGCTCGAAGCGGCCGACCTGTTACGCCGCGACGAGGAAAGCGGGCGGCACTATGAAACGTTTCGAAACCGGCTGATGTTTCCGATCCGCGATTCCGGTAACCGGGTCATTGGTTTTGGCGGGAGAACGCTGGTAAACGATAAGGCAAAGTACCTAAATACCCGCCAAAATGCACTTTTCGACAAGGGCCGAAGCTTGTTTGGCATCGATTTGGCGAGACAATCCATTGTGGATCGCCAGCGAGCCATCGTGGTCGAAGGTTACACCGATTGCATCGCTTGCCATCAGGCGGGATTTACGGAGACCGTCGCCAGTTTGGGCACCTCGCTGACCGAATCCCACGTTGATTTACTTCGCCGTTACGCCAGCGAAATGGTGTTGGTTTTCGACTCGGATAAGGCGGGCATCGATGCAGCCGAGCGGGCTTTGCGCGTCGCGCTGCCCCGCTCGATCACCGTCCGGCTGGCCCGAGTGCCTGAAGGCAAAGACCCCGGGGAGTTTCTTACCGGACCTGGGTCGGCTGCCCGCTTTATCGAACTGTTGAAGGACGCCGTTGAGGCGCTAGAATTCACGTGGCGGCAGACATGGGCCCGGTATCACGCTCCCACGTCGGACGCAAGGCGGCAAGAGTCGGTTTTGGACTTCGTGCGGATGGTATGCGAGGCCGCAAACGCCCGTGCTTTGGACGCCATTCGAAAAGGACTTTTGGTCAATCAGCTCGCACATTTGCTGCGGCTGGATCGTGCCGAAGTGGTTCGCCTGATGGCTTCGCAGCCGGCGGGCCGGGTGGCGGCACAGAACGAAAATATTCGAAGTGTGGAGATTCTTGCAGCCCCGCGCGACGCGGAACAGGGCGCGTGGGTGCATCTGCTCGAGGTATTGCTCAATGAGCCCGGGCTATTGGGGACGCTTACCGAGTGGCCCGACACGGCCCGCATTGCCGGGGCGAGAGACCGCCGGATTGCGGAGTGGATTTTCGATTGCGCGCGGAGCTTCGGCGACTTTACGCTGACCGACGTGCTTTCTCGTGCGCAAGATGGAGATGACGCGGCGCGAATCGCGGAACTGGCGACTCGAGGCCAGGCCGTCGGCAACTTTGAGGCCTCATTCCAGGTTGCCGTTGAGCGCCTTGCACAATGCGGCGCGACGCTGAAACTGGACTCGGCGCGGCGACGTCTGATGGAATCGCCGGAAGGTGAAGGAAGCGAGTTGGAAGTTTATGCCGATGGCGTGCGCCGCCACCGACATTTTGGACCTTTGCGATTGGTTCGCCAGGCGGCGGCCCAGTCGATGGAAAGCAATACGGCTACAACCCAAGTCCCATTGAAAAAAACGACCTCGGAGCCTTTATGAGCGAAATAGTAGTAGATCGCAAAAACCCGATTGAACTGGCGGTGGATCAGCTTCTGGAACTTGGCCGCAAGCGCAGCTACGTCACCTGGGAGGAGATGAACGCCATTCTCCCGGACGAGGCGGTCGATCCGCACCAGCTCGAGCTCATCCTGCTCAAACTCGAAGAATTCAAAATCGAAATGCTCGACGAGATCGACGCTGGGCGGTTGGAGGCCAAGCGCAAAGTCGCACCGCCGGTAGTCCGGCGAAGCGGCGGATCGGTCTTTATTGCGCCTACCATTGAACCTGCGCCGCTACCCATCCTTGCCGACGGCGAAGAAGACCCGGACCTCGAAGTCGTGGAAATCGCTGATGAGCCAGGGGCCAAGCGAATCGACGACCCGGTTCGCATGTACCTCACGCAGATGGGCGAGATTCCGCTGCTGACCCGCGAAGAGGAAATTCGCCTGGCCAAGAAAATCGAGCTTACCCGCATGGCCTTCCGCCAGAAGGTGCTCGAAAGCGATTACTGCGCCGGGCTGGCCGTGGATATTTTGCAACAGGTGCACGATGGGACGCTGCCCTTCGACCGCACCATGAAGATTTCGACCTCGGAGAATGCCGCCAAGTCGCGAATCAGCTCGCGCATTCCGGTAAACCTGATCACCGTTCGCGCCCTGCTCAAGAAAAATGAAGAAATCTGGCAGCAGGTGATCGTGCCGCGCATCGCGGCTGCGGCGCGAAAAAAGCTGGAGATCGAGCTACGCGATCGCCGGCGAAAAATTTCCAAGCTGCTTGAAGAGCTTTCGCTGCGCACCAGCCGCATACAGCCGCTGATGAAGAAGCTGCGCGGCTTGCATCGTAAGATGCAGGAGCTCGAGCGGCGGCTGGCCGCCCAGGAAAAACGGCAGACGCTGCCCGATGATGATGTGCAGGCCATGAAGGAAGAGCTGTCGGGCATCGAGTCGCTCTGCCTGGAAACTCCCGAACAACTGGGGAGTCGACTGGTCACCATTCAGCGTGTGTTCTGCGAGTACGAGGACGCCAAGCGGAAACTTTCCGGCGGCAACCTGCGGCTGGTGGTGAGCATCGCCAAGAAATACCGCAATCGCGGGCTGTCGTTCCTGGACATCATTCAGGAAGGGAACACTGGCCTGATGCGCGCCGTCGATAAGTACGAGTACAAGCGCGGATACAAGTTCAGCACCTATGCGACGTGGTGGATTCGCCAGGCCATCACCCGGGCGATTGCGGACCATGCCCGCACCATTCGCATTCCGGTGCACATGATCGAGACCATGAGCCGCCTGCGCAACATCAGCAAGGAGCTGCTGCAGGACCTGGGCCGCGAGCCGACGATCGAGGAAATCGCCCGCCGTGCAAAGATGCCGGTGATCGAATGCCGCCGCGTATTGAAGATTTCGCGGCATCCGATTTCGCTGGATCGGCCAGTGGGCGAGAGCGAGGATTCGTACTTCGGCGACTTCATCGAAGACGATTCGGTCGAATCGCCGGTGGGCACGGCCGGCGGTGAAATGCTCAAGGACCGCGTCGAGGAAGTACTCAAGACGCTGACCTATCGTGAGCGCGAGATCATCAAGCTTCGTTACGGCAT
>JBKJYI010000415.1:0-3025 GCA_046715855.1 Phycisphaerae bacterium | reverse complement strand
GCTTGAGTTTGACCCACAAGCGGGCCACGAGCAGGCGGGTCGTCGTCCTGCCATAGTCATGTCCCCGTCAGCCTACAACCGAAAGGTCGGGTTGGCGCTTTTCTGCCCGGTTACGTCCCAGGTGAAGGGCTACCCCTTCGAGGTGCGCATACCCGCGGAGCTACCCATCCAGGGTGCGATTCTTTCCGATCAGCTCAAGAGCATGGACTGGCGCGTGAGAAAGGCCCGGCGAATTTGCCAACTTCCGCTTGCGGTCGTGGATGAGGTACTTGGCAAGGTTCATGCATTGATTGGCAAGTGAAAGGCTAGCGAACATTGGCCGCCGCTTAAGAGTCTGCGTGGGGCGAGTTTTCCTGGCCGCAGCGAAGTTCTTTTTCACCGTTGGCATCCAAAGCCGGTGCCATTAAGGTTTGTTGATGGAACACAAGGATTTTTTTCGCAATCTGCTGATCGCCGGCGGCGTCTTCCTGCTCATCGTGGCGATCGGACCGAGATTGCTGCCCACGCCTCCGGTTGGTCCTCCTTCCGAAACCTCCCCTGCAAGTCCGCTGGCTGCAAACCCGGTAGCACCCGCTGGTGAGAGCGCCGTGCCCGCGGGTCCGATATCAATCCATGCAACTGCGGACAAGGCTCATGAAACTGTCGTTGGGTACACGGCGGTAGAGGATACGACGGACGCGACCTTTGTTCTGGGCGATGAGTCCGGTCAGGCGGAGCAGCAGGATTTTCCCTTTCGCACGCGTTTGACCGTGTCCAATGTCGGCGCGTCGATTGAAAGCGCATTGCTGAACGATCACGCCGCGAAGCTGGAAAGTCCGGACCGGTACTCGCTGCTGAGCCCGGTGGAACAGGCCGACGGCAGCAAGTATCGCTCGCTGGCGGTCGAGAAGATCAACATCGACGGGCAGGACGTCGTGCTCCATGACAAGCGGTGGCACGCGGCGATCAACACGGCCAGCGGGTCCGAAGCACATAGGGCCGACTTTTCCATTGAGATTCAGAAGGACGGCGCACCGGCGTTGCGGCTGACGCGGACGCTCTCCCTGCCGAAGCAGCTGAAAAAAGAGGGCCGCCACGATCTCCAGTCCTCGCTGACTATCGAAAATCTATCAACCGACCCGCACCGCATCGTCGTGACGACGCGCGGGGCGGTGGGCCTGCCGCAGCAAGGCACCAGCGACGACCGGGTCATTGACTGGGGTATCCAGGCCGCCACCGGGCATGTCATAGGTGATCGCACAACGCTTCCGGAAGTCGCTCAAAAACCGGCCACCACGCTGTGGGCCTGGTCGAGCGCGGAACCGGGCAAGCGGCTGGCGTGGGCGGCTTCGGGCAATATGTACTTCACTTGCACGATTGCGCCCGTTGAACCAGATGGCAAGCCGGCTTCCTACGTGACCGAACTGACGGGCGTCGATCTTGATGCGAATCCTATGACGGTGGCGGACGCGACGGTGAAGTTCGTCAGCGCCTCGGTGGAGGTGCGTGCCGGGGGGCAGGTGGTCTATCCCGCGACCGTGTATCTGGGCGAGAAGGACGGCAAGGCGTTTCGAGCAGTGCGGGAATACGCGGCGCGAAACTACTACTACCAGATCGAACAGGGGTTTGGCATTTGCACGTTCACCTTTCTGGTCGAGCTGATGATCTGGCTGCTCAATAGTTTGTACTTTTTGTTTCGCGATTTCGGCGTGGCCATCGTCATTCTGGTGCTCATTGTGCGGGCCTTGCTGCATCCGATTACGAAGAAGGGCCAGATCAACATGGTCCGCTTGCAGCACAAGATGGGCGAGCTGGGGCCAAAGATCGAGGAGATCAAGCGGAAATATGCCAATGACAAAGTCCGCATGAATCAGGAGACGATGAAGCTCGACATCAACCCGGCCGGTCAGATCATGACTTGCCTGCCGATGTTTTTGCAGATGCCCATCTGGGTAGCGCTCTACCTGAGTTTGAGCAACAACATCCTGATGCGTCACGAATCGCCCTTTTACGGCCTCACGTGGATCCCCGACCTCACCGCGCAGGACGCGCTGATTGAATTTTCGTCGCCGATTCACATTCCGCTTTTTGGCTGGGAGCTCACGTCGTTTAATGTGATGCCTCTGCTGGTGGGGCTTTTCATGTACATCCAGCAGAAGACGCAGCCCAAGCCCAAGCCTAATCCGAACATGACCGAGCAGCAGCGGCAGCAGCAGGAGGCCATGCAGCGCATGATGCCCATCATGAGCGCGATGATGGTGCTGATTTTCTACAAAATGCCCAGCGGACTGAATCTTTACGTCATGTTCAGTTCGCTTTTCGGCTGGCTGGAGCAGCGGGTGATTCGCAAGCATATCCTGGAACGCGAGGCGGCGGGGACATTGCACAAGCCGCCGCGCTGGGGGAGTCAGGATGTTGTCGGCAAGCCGGCGGCGCGCGACCGGAAGCTTTCCTGGTTGGAGCGGCTTCAAAAAGCGGCGGAGGAAGCTCAGAAAAACAAATTGGCTCAGCGTCCCTCCAAGGGCAAGCGGCGGTAAGAACTATCCAAACCACGAAGGCGCGAAGTACACGAAGAAGAAAAAGCCGGAAATCGCTCCATTCGACGCAAAAGCACTTTGCCGTTTTTCGAAATCGTGTCGAAATCCATTCATTCAGCTAACCCAGCGATTTGATTTTCTTCGTGTCCTTCGTGCCTCGTGGTACAGAACCTTTTTCGGGCCTTTCGCATTGCGGTTTTGAATGAGAGTCGATAGCCTTGCTGCCTTATCTTGTAGGATTTTTGCAGCATGAAACCGCACATTATCACTGTCGAACAGCACATCATCGAACATCAGCAGAACCATCCGACGGCCACCGGCGAATTCAGCTGGCTGCTTTCGGGGATCACTCTGGCGACGCGCATCATCGCCGCGCACGTCCGCCGTGCGGGACTGCTTGATATTCTTGGCGAGACCGGCGACACCAATGTTCAAGGTGAACTGGTGCAGAAGCTCGATGTGCTGGCCAACGACACGATCATGACCTGCCTGGGCGATCGCGACAACGT
>JBKJYI010000414.1:0-2879 GCA_046715855.1 Phycisphaerae bacterium | reverse complement strand
GCTTACTTGGGAATTCGACCATGCCGCGAAATGTCTATAGCGAGATTCATCTGCATCTGACGTGGCATACGCTGAGCAATTCGCCGGTATTGGTGGATCAGGTGGAAAGCCAAACCCATCGCCACCTCCGTCATCGGGCGATCCAATCGGAAGGAGTTATTGTTCATGAGATCAATGGGGTGGCGGATCATGTACATCTGGTGGTAACGATTCCGCCGACAATTCTGATCAGCGAATGGATCGGCAAACTGAAGGGTGGGAGTTCGTATTTTATCAATCACGAAATCTGCAACAAGAAAGTGCTGGATTGGCAGGCGGGGTATGGCGTCGTGAGTTTTGGAACGAAAGATTTGCCGTGGGTGATCGAGTATGTGCGACGCCAGAAAGAGCATCACGCCAAGGGAACGACGCAGGAGCGATTGGAGCGCGTTAATCGTGGGGAGGATGAAGAGGGGAAGCCCGTTGAAACGGGCTAACGAAAGACAGGGTGGGGTTTCGGTCGATTGACCAGGCCTCAAAGGCCTGGCCTAAGCCCGCCTTCGGCGGGGAAAGGTCGCTGAAGCGACCTGAGATGTCGCGTTTTTCAATTGACCGTTTCTTCTTTTCCCGCCAATATCTGCGTCCATGTCGGTTCCCGGGTATCAAGAATTCATGTTGCCGCTCCTTCAGATCGCTGCGGACGATAGTGAGCATACGGTTTCGGAAGCCATGGAATTGCTTGCGAACCGTATGCAGATTTCCGAGTCAGAACGCGATGAACTGCTGCCAAGCGGTAAACAAACGCGATTCTATAACCGGATCACTTGGGCTATTACTTATTTGTACAAGAGTATGCTCCTTCAGAAGATAGACCGTGGAAAGTTTAAGATTTCGTCACGGGGTCAAGAGATCCTAAGAACGAATCCCCCTCGAATTGATAACTCGTTTTTGGAACAATTTGAAGAGTTCCGCGCCTTCAAATCCAAAAAGAACAAAAAGCCTGGGCTTGCTTCAGCGCCTACGGAGACAGGGGATACCGAACCGGAGCCAGATGTAACTCCCGACGAGCGGCTCGATGCCGCCTATAAAGAACTTCGCGAGACGCTGGCGGATGATCTTTTAGATCGAGTCCGGTCCTCTTCCCCGAAATTCTTCGAGCATTTGGTTGTCGATCTTCTTGTAGCCATGGGTTACGGTGGCAGTCATGCATCAGCGGCTGAGGTTAGAGGAAGGAGTGGTGACGGGGGAATTGATGGTGTCATCCCGGAAGACAAGCTTGGTTTGGATATGGTATATGTTCAAGCAAAGAAGTGGGAGAACGCTGTTGGTCCAGATGAAATTCGCAAATTCGTTGGTTCACTTGGCGAACAAAAGGCGCATAAAGGTGTTTTCATTACAAGCGGAACTTTCACGAGCGGCGCCCAGCAAGCCGCCGAGAGGGCAAACGCCAAAGTAGTACTCATAGACGGTGATCGTCTTGCGCAATTGATGATAGACAATGGGGTAGGCGTCGCGGATCACAAATCTTACGTGGTAAAGAAACTCGACAGTGATTACTTCGAAACCAGCTGAAATCGATCGTATTAACAACATCCACACAGCCCAGGCTATTCATTTCGGTAATCCATCGCGTAGTTGGGGGATTCTTTGGTGATGACTACGTCGTGCGGGTGGGATTCGGCCATGCCGGCGGCGGATATTTTGTAGAACTGAGCGTGTGCGCGGAGGTCTTCGATGTTGGGACAGCCGCAGTAGCCCATGCCGGCGCGGAGGCCGCCGACGAGCTGGTAGACCATGTCGGCGAGTGGTCCGCGGAAGGGGACTCGGCCTTCGACGCCCTCGGGGACGAGCTTGCCCTTGGGCGCGCCGGACGACTGGCTGTAGCGGTCGGCCGAGCCTTTGACCATTGCGCCGAGCGATCCCATGCCGCGATACTCCTTGAAGCGGCGGCCTTTCCACGTCACTGATTCGCCGGGGGCCTCTTCCAGACCCGCGAAAAGCGAACCGAGCATGACGGTGTGAGCGCCGGCGGCGATGGCCTTGACGACGTCGCCGGATAGGCGGATTCCGCCATCGGAAATAATCGGAATTCCCGCAGACTTGGCGGCCTCGGCGGTGTCCATCACGGCGGTGAGTTGCGGGACGCCTACGCCGGAGACGACGCGCGTGGTGCAGATGCTGCCGGGGCCGATTCCGACTTTGAGCGCGTCGACTCCCGCTTCGATCAGGTCGCGGGCGGCTTGAGCCGTGGCAATGTTTCCGGCGATTAGCTGGACGGTGTAGCGTTTGCGGATTTCCTTGATGGTTTCGATGACATTGGCGCTATGGCCGTGCGCGGTGTCCACGACGATTACGTCCACGTCGTTGCTGAGCAGTCCTTCGATGCGTTCGAATTCATGCACGCCGACGGCGGCCCCGACGCGAAGGCGGCCGCGAGCGTCCTTGCAACTCACCGGGAACTTTCGGGAGCGCTCGATGTCGCGCATGGTGATGAGGCCTGCGAGGTGGCCTTGCTTGTCCACCAGCAAAAGCTTCTCGACTTTGGCGCGGAGCAGAATTTTTGCGGCTTCTTCGAGGGTGGTGTTCGGCGGGCCGGTGACCAGGTTGCGCGAGGTCATCACGTCGCGCATTTTCAGATCGTCGCGTTCGAGGAATTTCATGTCGCGCGAGGTGATGATGCCGACGAGCTTGTCGCCTTCGACAATGGGGATGCCGGAGATGTTCTGGAGCTGCATCAGTTCCTGCGCCTTGGCGACCGGCGCGTCGGGGCCGAGCGTGACCGGGTCCAGAATGACTCCGCTTTCAGAGCGTTTGACCTTGTGAACTTCGCGGCATTGGGCTTCGACGCTGAGGTTCTTGTGAATGATGCCGATGCCGCCTTCCTGGGCCAGGGCGATGGC
>JBKJYI010000413.1:0-10054 GCA_046715855.1 Phycisphaerae bacterium | reverse complement strand
CTAGAGGACGGGACGGGAACGATCGTATTCGTCAACGAAGCGATCCACGTCGCGCTCGGCCGCATCGCGCATCAGGCCGTAGCGTTCCTGGATCTTTCCGACGAGTTGATCGCGTTTGCCTTGAATGACATCCAGTTCGTCGTCGGTGAGCTTGCCCCATTTCTCCTTGACTTTGCCTTTGAACTGATCCCAACTGCCTTCGAACCTATCCCAATTCATAGTGTTTCTCCTTTACTACACCTGAGCCGCAGGTAACAAATCCATCCCAGCCGGGCTCACAGTCATAGCTTGCATTAAGCTGGTTGCTTCAGAGTGAAAATCAGGTGAAAGATGATTCAGTAACTTGAAGAATGCCATTGGCGATGCAGGCACGGGGTTGCCAAGATGTTTTTTTGTGTCGGTTCTGTCGAAGCAACACCCGGTGAAGTAGAATGTCTCCGCGGTCAGGAAAACTTTTCAGAATAGATTGTGAAAGAGAATGCGATGAAAGCCACTCTCCTGAGTTGTTTGGGTTTGATGCTGTGGTCGGGTTGCAGCCATCTCGTAGACCCTTTTCGGGACGAATGCGCCCACTGTCCGCCGGTGACGACCCCATCGGTGGACGCGGTAATGGCCGCCAATGTGCCACCATCCATTCAGGATCGGCACGGAGTCGAAAAGCTGCGCTGTGCGGCCGATGGCTCGGTCACGCATACACCGTTGTATTTTGAAGATCCTTCCGAGGAGTACGGCAGCGAGGATGGCCACTTCATGTGGACCGGCGAGGACTATCTGTGGATCGCGTCGTGGCGGGCTCGATACCTCGCCAACTTGGTCGCCTGGCCGGTTAGCGCGGTGGTGACTCCGCCGGGGACGAGAATGGTGAGTGATGGACTCCTGTCTTGCTACGGACGCGGTTGCCGCTTCGACGCCGAGCGTTGCTGCGATCGCCGTTAAGGATTAGGCATTCGGCGCCCTAAGCGTCCGGCGGCATTTTGTTCTTGAGCTCGTCCCGCAGTCGGGCCGCGTCTTCGAACCGCTCCTGCTCGATGGCCGTTCGCAGAGCACGTCTCGTGAGCAGCACCGAACCAGTGGGAACCTTGCCGCTTAGCTCAGCAGCCAGTGCCCGGAGCATCTTGATCTCTTCGGCTCCATTGAACGCGTCAGGCCGTCCCTGCTTCTCGAAGTGGTTCTTGATCTCCATGATGCCGCGGTTGACGTGCGCCAAGGCACTGGCCGGTTCGCTTTCTTCCAAGGCCTGGTAAGCGCTGCCACGGGCGCGCATCATCAGAACGTAGGGACGAAATTCTTCCAGCGCATTGCGGTCGTCGGCCTCGAAGGCGTAGTCGCGGCAAATGTCAAAAATTCCCAGGCTGTGAGTCGTGTCGCGGACCACATTGCCAAATTCTTCAAGCACAAAAAGCGCGATATAGCGGCGATAATAGAGCGACGCCTCGTTGCGCAGGGTCTCGCAATCGCTGCGCGAAAGCACAAATCCCAGCGGCGTCCCGTTGCGCTCCACGTGCTTGGCGAAGCGGCGCTGGAAGTACTCGAGCAACGACACGGCCCCATGGGGGCGCACGCCGTCGGGCCGGCCTTCCGCTTCCATCTGGATGATGCCGAGCTCCACCCGCATCTGAATGCGTACCGCGTCATCGGTCCCCAGAATCTTGCGAACGGAGATCTTGTCTGGCTCGTAGGGCCAGTCACGCAAGGCGGCTTGTAGATCAATATAGGACATAGCCAACTCCCCCCTCTGACCAGCAGTTTGTATCTGCCCCACCCCAGATAATGGTATGACCCAGCAAGTGTACAATTCAATAGTTCAATCTCTTCATCTTTGCTCTTGACTTGCCTTTCGCACATCGTGCAATCCGTGACGACGCAGATTCACGGACGCCGTCCGCAAAACGGCACGGCGCAACGGCGCAGTATCAGAGAACGTTGGCGGTGGATCGGACACAAAAGGACCACAGTGCCATCGCGGCGACATTATTGACGGGCGTCGGACGCGCGGCGATGGTATCTCCTCCTCGGGAAATGAACTTGCCCGGTTTTTGCCGCTTGTTTCGGAGAACAAAAATGTTGGCTACGTTTCCATCGCGTGCGTCGAACGAGAAAGTTCCGAGAACGCGGTCTCTGCGTCCCAGTAGCTACGCGATATCGCTTGTTGCGCTGGGGACTTCGCTCTGCACCACGGGCAACGCGCGCGCAGCTGACCCTTTCACGCCCGAGCACGTTACCAGGCTGCGATATGTGACTTCCGCGGCCATGTCGCCCGGTGGAAAAAATGTCGCTTACGTGCTGTCCGTGCCGCGAAAACCTTTCAACGACGAGGACGGCCCCAACTGGGAAGAGATTCATGTGATTCTGGGCGAAGCGGGCTCGCGTCCATTTGTCACCGGCGACGTCAATGTCTCCGCGGTGAAGTGGAAGCCCGATGGATCGTCCGTTTCGTTCCTGTCCAAGCGCGGCAAGGATAAGAATAAGTCGCTCTATGTCATTCCTGCTGACGGAGGGGAAGCGCGCAACGTGTTGAGCTTCGATACCGACATCAGCGAGTATTCCTGGAGCCCGGACGGCGCCCGGGTGGCGTTTATTGCGGCCGAAAAAGAATCCAAGGAACTCAAGGACCAAAAGGAAAAAGGCTTCAAGCAGGAGATCTATGAAGAGGACTTCGCCAAGGTGCGAGTATGGATCGCAACTCCCGGCGATCCGGAGTCGAAACCCAGACCGCTCGAGTTGCCCGGAGTGCCGTCCGAATTGCATTGGTCGCCGGAAGGTTCAAACCTGGCGCTGGCATTGGCCCCCACGCCGCTGGTGGACGACACGTACATGAAGCGAAAGCTCCACGTGTTCAACGCCGAGAGCGGGGCCATCGTTTCGAGCTTTCAAAATCCCGGGAAAATGGGCGACGTCGCCTGGAGTCCAAATGGCAACTTTTTAGCCATGATTTCCGCGGCCGACATCAATGACCCAGCGGACGGACGCCTGCTCGTCGCCAATCCCGCCGATGGCTCGCTCAAAGACATCCTGCCAAATTACGAAGGCCACGTGAGTGCCATCGAGTGGCAGGACAACGACACGATCCTGTTCCTGGGGGCCGAGGGGGTCTGGTCCACGTTCAACGAAATTGGCCGCGACGGTGCCAATCGAAAAACGCATGTGCCCGGCGGACAAATGACCGCTTCCCGATTCAGCCTCTCGCAAGACGGTCAATCCGCCGCTCTAGTGATCGACACCCCCCAGCATCCTTCCGAGCTTTTCATCATGCGGCACGGCGATGCCAGGCCAACCCGCGTAACCGGAAGCAACCCCTGGCTCGACCAGATGCAGTTCGCCCAGCAGCATGTGATCCAATTCAAAGCCCGCGACGGCGTTGCTCTTGAGGGATTGCTCATCAGGCCCCTCAACGAGGATAAAGGAACACGTTACCCGCTTATCATGCGCGTGCACGGGGGCCCCGAAGCCCACGACCACAACGGTTGGCTGACCGGCTACGCCAACCCCGGCCAGGTCGCCGCCGCCAAAGGCTTCGCCGTGTTTTATCCAAACTATCGCGGGAGTACGGGACGAGGCGTGGCCTTTTCGAAGTTGGGCCAGGCTGACCCTGCGGGCAAAGAGTTCGACGACTTGGTTGACGCTGTGGACCATCTGGTTGGCATGGGACTGGTGGACAAAGAAAAGGTGGGCGTCACCGGCGGCTCGTACGGCGGCTACGCGACCGCATGGTGCAGCACGTACTATTCGGATCGCTTCGCCGCGGGCGTCATGTTCGTGGGCATCAGTGACAAGCTCTCGAAATCAGGGACTACGGACATCCCCAACGAAGAGATGCTGGTCCACGCGATGAAAAGACCTTGGGATGACTGGAAACACTTTCTGGAGCGCAGTCCGATCTTCCACGTCGAGAAGGCCAAAACTCCGCTGTTAATCATGCACGGCAAGGACGACCCCCGCGTGCCGCCTTCGCAATCCGCCGAATTATTCCGCCATCTAAAAACTTTGGGCCAGGCCCCCGTTCGCCTGGTCTGGTACCCCGGAGAAGGCCACGGCAACCGCAAAGCGGCGGCCAAATACGACTACAACCTTCGCATGATGCAGTGGTTCGAGCATTACCTTCAAGGTCCGGGCGGCTCTCCGCCCCCATACGATGTTGTCTACCCGATGAAACCCGCCGAAGAGAAAAGCTGAAGGCGGGTGAGCACCAGAATCGAATGTCTAAGCCTTGGTAACGCCATCAAGCCGCATCACCAAGAGTCATAGCCTTTCTTTATCTGGGTTTTCATGAACGCCAAACTAAGTTCCCGATAAATGTCGCATGACCGATGCCCCCTCCCCCATCGCCTCCTCCACGGCGGGGCTGCCGTCGCAGGCCCGCGACACCATCGAAGCCGGTGCGGCCCGTCGCGCCGGGCAGCACAATGCCACCCGCAGGCAGGCACAGACCGTCACGGACGCGGGAGCCACGGTCGAGACCACCGACGCGGATGCCAGAGTATTCGGCGATACCGAGGGTACGGGCAGCCAGGGCCGCGACTCGGTGAACAGGACGCCCACCAGGACGAGCACGAGCCGGCAAAGAACTCGCCGGGTATTGCCATCAACAAGGATCGAAACCTGCACGTGGACCTGGAAGCCTGAAGGCCGCCCTGCCCTATAATCTCCGCATGTCTATTGATGCACTTCATAAGCCACGGTTACGGCCCGTAGAGGCCTTCACCCTGCCCGGCCAGGGGAACCAGATCGGAGTGCGTGATCGGAGCGGAATCTCGGAAATCGCTCTCACGCTTTCGCCGGCGGCTTTGCATCTCATTGCGCTCATGGATGGAACGAACACCGTTGAGCAGATTGGCGCGCTTTTTCAAAAACAGTTTGGACAGCCTGTTGCGGCGATAACCCTCGAACGAATTCTCGAGCATCTCGAACAAGCACTTTTTCTCGAAGGCCCCACCTTCGAAAATGGCTACAGCGACCTGCTCGTAAAATACCGGGGTGCGAAAGTACGCCAGATGATGCTTGCCGACGATCTTGGCGTGACCGCAGACGGGAAGATTTTTCAAGAGATGCTCGAGCGGCATGGCTCCATCGAAAGCATTTCAAGCATGCCCATTCGCGGATTGATTGCCCCACATTTGGATTATCCGCGCGGGGCGCCTTGCTATGGACCAGCATATGCGGCCATTCGGCAGCGAAATCCTCCGGGGCGAATCATCATCCTGGGCACCAACCACAACGGGCGGTCAAGCGGGGTCGTGGCCACCGGGTGCGATTTTGCGACGCCGCAGGGCGTGTCGCGCTGTGACCGCGAATACTTGGAAGCCCTGGAGCAGCGATGCGGCAATCTTCGCTCGTTCGAACTGGATCATCTCAACGAGCACAGTGTCGAGCTCCAGGTGGCGTGGTTGCAGCATCTCTACGGTGCTCAAAACTTTTCCGTCGTTCCCTTCCTTTGCCCTGATCCGTGTGGTCCAACGGGAACGGCGCCCGCCGATGGAAACGGCGTGGACCTGCGGTTTTTCGCGGAATCCCTGGGAGAACTGATGGCTGGTGATCCGACCGACACGCTCGTGGTGGCCGGAGCAGACTTTAGCCATATCGGCACATCCTTTGGCGATGAGCGGCCCATTGACGATGCGTTTCTCGAAGACATTCGCCAATCCGATCGCCGCGCACTCGATTACCTTGAGTTGGGCGATCCTGCCGGCTTTGTGCGCTGCATTGCCCAGGAGGACAATCCCACTCGCATCTGCAGCGCCGGCTGCATGTTCGCCCTGCTCACCGCCCTGCCCGGTGCGAGAGGGCGGGTGGTGCGATACCATCAGGCCGTAGACCGCGAGTCGCAGACTTGCGTGAGCTGTGCCGCGGTCGTGTTCGAGTAAACCCGCCAAAAACTGGAACGCAATTGACCAATGGCCTGATGGAATCGAGCTTGGGAAGACGCATTCTTTCCGGTCAAGCGGGCGCTTGGGCATCCCCCATTCGCGGCGCACTGGCCATGGCCGAGCCCTTTTACGCCGCTGCCATCAGCGCCCGCAACCGCAGGTACGACTCGCCGCGAAATGTTCATTCGGTGCCAGTGCCTGTCATCAGTGTGGGCAACATCACCGTGGGCGGCACGGGCAAAACGCCTTTCGTAATCGAGTTGGTTAAGCGGCTGCAATTGATGGGGCGCAATCCGGTGGTCGTGGCCCGCGGATACGGAGGCGGCGAAGGTGAACCAAGCGATGAGGAATTGCTTGTCCGGAAGAATTGTCCTGGCGCAGCCTATGTGGCTGATGCGGATCGATTTCGCGGCGCCGAGCTGGCCGTGCGCAGAATGGGCGCAGACGTGATTGTGCTCGACGATGCGTTTCAGCATCGCAGGCTCCATCGCGATCTCGACATCGTGCTGATCGATGCGCTGTGCCCATTTGGCTACGGGCGCGTCCTGCCTCGGGGCCTGCTGCGCGAGCCGCTGACCGGTCTGCGGCGCGCCCATCTTTTGATTGTCACGCGGTCTGACCAGGTCGGGCGAAACGAATTGGAGCGCATCGAGACCCAGTTGCGCGAGCACCAGTCAGGCGCTCCAATGATTCGCAGCAGCACGAAAGTGATCGGCTTGGAATATCTGGACGGTGCACCGATCGACGCGGGCGGCAACAAACGAGTGCTGGCGTTTGCCGCGATTGGCCGGCCCGAGGCGTTTGTCTCCACGCTTTCTTTGCTGGGCTTTGAAGTTGTGGCGACCCGGTGGTGGCCCGATCATCACCCCTACCGCTCCGGCGAGATCGTGCGAATGCTCGACGACCGGCGCATTCCACCGCATGATTTCGTGCTGACCACGGAAAAGGACGCAGTGAAATTGGCGCTGTTGAACCACCTCGATCCCCGCTCCATCGGCGTGGTTCGCATCGGAGTTGAAATCCAGGATGAAGGAAATGCAATGATGAACGATAGGCTGTCGCGAGTGCTGATCCCATGAGTTTCGGATTCGTTCGGTCAAGGGTGCCATGCTCCAGGGTGCCATGCCCAAGCCCGGCCTTATCGGGCGCCGGCATGAACGCCCTCAACATGGGGGCGCCTCACTTGGCCATGCCACCCCAAATTGCAGCCTCGTGAGGAATTGACCTTCGGGATGAGAGTGCCGTGAAAAGAATTGAGCTCGACGTCTTGATCATCGGCGGCGGCATCGCAGGCCTCTGGCTGCTCGATGAACTGCATCAAAGGTCACATCGCACACTGTTGCTCGAAAGCCAGGCGCTGGGCGCCGGGCAAACCATCGCGTCGCAAGGCATCCTTCATGGCGGGTTGAAATATTCGCTTGGTGCGCTGGATCGATCCTCGAAAGCCCTCGCTGAAATGCCGCAGCGCTGGCGGGCTTCGCTGCGCGGCGAAGCGCGACCCGACTTGCGCAGCGTGGGCGTGCTCTCGCCGTGCTGCCACATGTGGCGAACCGAGTCCCTCGCCTCCCGTGCCGGGCTCCTCGCCGCCCAGGTCGTCATTCGCACGGCCATTGAAAAGGTTGCGGCACGGGAGCGCCCCGCTGCACTCTCGCAATGCCCCGGCGACGTGCTGCGCGTCGAAGAACCAGTGCTGGATACGTCGTCACTTCTTGAGGCCTTTCGCTCCGCACACGCCGAGCGCTTGCTTTTGGTCGAAGGCCAAAGCATCGAAATGGTTGATCCCAGTGGCGAAATCCAAGTTCGCGTTGCCATCGCCCACGGTGGCCAACTGGCTGTCTTCCAACCCCGACTCGTGGTGTTTTGTGCCGGCGAAGGCAACGGACCGCTCCGCCGAATAGCGGGTCTCTCTCAATATGATATGCAAACCAGGCCCTTGCACATGGTGATGGTCCGCGGCGCGCTTCCGGCACTGTTCGGCCACTGCATCGACGGCAACAAGACCAGGGCGACCGTCACGACGGTCACCGATGGCAGCGGCCCAACGGTGTGGGTTGTGGGCGGAGAAATTGCCGAGCGGGGCGTGGCTTATTCGGAAGCCGCCCTCGTCAAACTGGCCCGCCAGGAGTTGCGTTCGGTGCTGCCGGGCGTAGACTTTGGCCACACGCAATGGGCAACCTACCGCATCAATCGGGCCGAGGGCCGGATTCCCGGCAACCGCCGACCAGAAGGAACGGTCTGGCGGAAGGAGGGCTCCATCATCACAGCCTGGCCAACCAAGCTGGTGTTAGCGCCGCAGTTGGCATGCGAAATTGCCGACTCGCTGATTGCGTCCGAAACCTCAGGGTTGCAATGGATTCGACCCCCAGATTGGCTGGTTCCGCACGTGGCATTGCCGCCTTGGGAGGTCGCTCGGCAATGGACGACTTGACACGGCTCATTTCGCCGATCGGATTCGGCGCTTTCAAGATTGGCCGCAATCAAGGGATCAAGTACGAGCAACCATATGTTCTGCCCGACGATGCCTCGGTTGATCGACTGCTCAATGGCGTTCTCGATCTTGGAGTGACATACTTTGACACCGCTCCCGCCTACGGATTCAGCGAGGAGCGAATCGGCCGCTTTGTCGCACATCGCCGTTCGGAATTCGTGCTTTCCTCAAAAGTCGGTGAGCATTACGAAAACGGCCAATCGACTTACGATTTTTCGCGCGACGCAATTCGCAACAGCATGGAGCAAAGCCTGCGCCGGCTGCGAACCGACGTGCTCGATATCGTGCTGGTCCATGCGCCGCGCAACGACCTTGATGTCATCAACAATTCGGATGCGGCCTCTACACTCGTCGATCTGCGGGATCGTGGGCTGATCCGTGCGGTTGGCTTCTCGGGATATTCGGCCGAAGCGTTTCACGGGGCAATGCATTGGGCCGACGCGCTGATGCTCGAATATCATCCCGGCGACCGATCCTTGGAGCCGGTGATTGCCGAGGCCGCCGCGAAAGACAAAATGGTCATCGTGAAAAAAGGGCTGGCCAGTGGCCGTATTTCGGGCGATCAGGCCATCCGGTTTGCCCTCGCCAACCCGGGCGTGACAAGCCTTGTCATCGGCAGCGTAAGCTTGCAGCATATGGCCGAAAACGTAACGACAGCCCGGACCGTGCGCGACTGGTCGCGGCTGCCCAACCAGTCACCCGCAACCACGAACTGACGTCATCCGCTTGTACGGAAATGTTGCCACTGGCCGGCCGCGAGATTGAAATGAGTTCCAAAGCCGTATTTCTCGACCGCGACGGAACGATCATCGAAGATCGCGGATACGTTCGCGATCCCGACGACGTGGCCCTCTTGCCCGGCGCGGGCGACGCCATCCGCCGCCTGGCCGATGCGGGGAATCTCATCGTCGTGGTCTCGAATCAGTCGGGCGTCGCCCGCGGGCTTTTCGATGAGGCCGCCCTCGATCGCGTCCATCAGCGCATGGAGGAATTACTTCGCGAGCACCACGCGCCGTTGCACGGCGTTTACTATTGCCCGTATCTCGACGGACCCGAAGCCGTGGTGGACACCTATCGACAAAAAAGCGAGCTGCGAAAACCCGCCGACGGCATGTTGCGCCAAGCTGCCGAGGAACTGGACATAGATCTCGCAAACTCGTGGATGATCGGTGATTCACCCACCGATGTGCAGGCCGGGGCCAGCGCCGGCTGTCGGACGATTCTGATCCAGCAAAACGGCGCCGTGCCGAAGTTGCCGGTGGCGCCTACGCATCGGGTCAAGAACCTTGCGGAGGCGGTTGCGCTTCTGGAGACCAAGTCCAAAACGCCGGCACCTCCCGAAAAGCCGACTGCGAGCCCCATTCCGGATCGCACGGTCCAACTGCTCGAGCAGATCTCGCAGCAGATTGATCGGGCCCAGCGCACCAAGCGGCAAAATGATTTTTCGGTTTTGCGTTTGATTGGTGCGCTGCTTCAAATGTTTGCGATCGTCGCCGCCGTTTGGGGGGTCATCGCGCTGATCGATGATGCTACCGGCCCGGCCTTCGTGCGAATTCTCCTGGCCATCTTTCTCCAGATCGCTTCGCTCACAGCTCTGGCAGTGGATCGTTTTCGATAGAACGACCCGCACGAAAGAAGCGGGCAACCGCAGCTTTGCGATTGCCCGCTCGAAGACCTGAGTCCGCGCGAACTGAAGTTCGCG
>JBKJYI010000412.1:0-4802 GCA_046715855.1 Phycisphaerae bacterium | reverse complement strand
TTGTCGCGGCCGTCGCTGCCCACGCCTTTGGGTTCGAGCAGGCCGATGACGTCGAAGGCGACGCGGTTGATGCGTACGACCTGGCCGACGGGGCTGACGGCGCCGAAGAGTTCGCGGGAGGCGGTGGCGCCGATGCAGCAGACTTTGTGGAGCATGCGCATGTCGTCGTTGTTGAACTCGCGGCCTTCGGCGGCGGACCAGCGGCGGATGTCGAAGTAGGCGGGGCGGGTGCCTTCGACGCGGGTCTGGTAGTTGCCGAAGCTGGAGACGACCTGGAAGTTGATGCCGTTTACGGGGGTGGCGGCGCGGACGGCGGAGCACTCGCGCTCGATAGCGTCGGCGTCGTCGCGTGTGAGATTGGGTGGCATGCCGGTCTGGCGCCTTGTGCCGCCGCGCTGCATGCCCCAGTAGCCGATCATGATCCAGTCGTCGCCGAGGGAGGCGATTTCGGATTCGACTTTGCGGCGGGCGCCCTCGCCGACGGCGACCATGGTGATGACGGCGGCGATGCCGATGACAATTCCGAGGACAGAGAGGCCGGTGCGGACCTTGTTCTTGGTGAGGCTGCGGAGGGATTCGGATAGGACGGTGAGCGGGTTCATGGCGGGGATTATAGCAGTTTTTGACTTGGGAACGCGGGGATTGGTAGAATGTAGATAATATGAGCGTGATCAAACAACTTACGATCAATGTCGAGGGCTGGCCTAAGCATGCCGTGGAAATACTTGAAAAGTTGATACGATCATTCAGGCCGCCCCAAGAAGATAAACAACCCGACAAGCCAGTTGCTGAACTGCCCCTTTGGCCTGGCGCGTCGGCTCCCCCGGAGAAATTGCGGCGCGAAGAGATATATAAGGATGTTTGATGTTGGATGAACGATTTCTTGTCGACACGAATGTTCTTGTTTACTCACATGACCCGAATTCCAGATTCCATACAGGCAGTAGGGAGCTGATTAATTCGGCCAGAAGTCGTTCGCGGCGGCTCTTCCTCACTCCTCAGATCATAAGCGAGTTTTACGCAGTGGTAACTGATCGCCGACATGTACCCAACCCGCGCAATTCGAACGAAGCACTTGATGTAATCGATCACATTCTCGCTTTTCCGGGTATCACGATGCTGCCACAACCCGCAGATTTTGTTGCTTTGTGGGCCAAGATTGCTCGACGCTATCCGATTGTCGGGCCGAAAATCTATGACTTACACCTTGTGGCCACTATGCTGGCTTACAACATTCACAATATTTACACATGTGACGAAGCAGATTTCAAGCGCTACGAGGAAATCCAAGTAGCCGTACCGTCGAACGCGTGATCGCGAAGTTCACGCGGCGTTGGCGGTGGGAGCGTCGTGGACGATGAGGCCGTCGCGGAAGGCGACGTGGCGTCGGCCGAAGGCGGCGATGTCGGCATCGTGGGTGACGACGACGATGGTGATGCCTTCATCGGTGTTGAGTTGGCGGAAGAGTTCCATGATTTCGCGGCTGGTTTTGGTGTCGAGGTTGCCGGTGGGCTCGTCGGCGAGAAGCATGGCGGGTTTGGTCACCAGGGCGCGGGCAATGGCGACGCGCTGCTGCTGGCCGCCGGAGAGCTGGTTGGTATGGTGACGCAGCCTGTCACCCAGGCCGAGGCGCTCGAGCATTTCGGCGGCGCGGCGTCTTCGTTCGCGGCGGGAGATCCCCTGGTAAATGAGCGGCAGGGCGACGTTATCGACGATGGTGGTGCGGGAGAGGAGATTGAACGCCTGGAAGACGAAGCCGATTCGCAGATTTCGCAGGCGGGCGAGCTCGGTGCGCGAAAGCTGGTGGATGGACTGATTTTCGAATCTGTAGGTCCCCGATGACAATCGGTCCAAGCATCCCAACAGGTGCATGAAGCTCGATTTGCCCGATCCGCTGGGGCCGGTGATGGAGACGAACTCCCCGGCAGCAACGGACAGCGAGACGCCGCGAACCGCGGGAACTTGCACTTCGCCGACGTGGTAGACTTTCCAGGCGTCGCGGATATCGATCAGGCTGGGGGGCATCGATTTAGGTTCTCACTGGGTTCTTCGTCATTCGGGCGTCCGCGCGAACTGAAGTTCACGGCTCGCCATGGGAATTCCGGGGTCCGCGCGAACTGAAGTTCACGGCTCGCCATCAGAATCGCGGACCGCGCGAAGGTGCGCCGGCCATTGCGGGGCGGTTGCCGCCGATCTGCTCGACGACAACCGCATCGCCTTCTTTCAGTCCCCCTGACTTGATTTCGGTAAACGAGCCATCGGTGAGTCCCGGCTCGATGGGAACTTCCACAAGGTCGCCTCCGTTCAAACGAAACACACGCGGTTGTATTTTCGGTGCTCTTCCGGGGCGACCTTCTCGCATTTCCACCGTGGCCGTTGGACTGAATCGCATCGCTGCATTGGGTATGGCGAGCGCGTCCTCGGCGCGGTCCACTTCGAAGGAGATCGTCGCGGTCATTCCGGGTCGAAGCGCCAGATCGGCGTTGTCCACGTCAATCAGCGTGGTGTAGGTCACCACGTTATCCACGATGGTTTCGGCGTAGCGGACTTGGGAGACGACGCCATGAAACCGCCGGTCGGGATAGGCATCGACACGGAAGTCGGCCTTGGAGCCCTCCTGAATTTTGCCGATGTCGGTTTCGCTGACCGCGGCGTTGACGCGCAATTTTGCAAGGTCGTTGGCGATGGTGAAAAGCGTCGGGGCCGAGAGCGACGCCGCGACCGTCTGCCCCGCGTCCACGTCGCGCGAGATGACGATGCCGCTGATCGGCGATCGAATTACCGTGCGATCGAGATCGACTTTGGCCAGCCGGGCTTCGGCGTCGGCCTGCTCGACTTCGGCCTGGGCGGCCTGGAGCGTGGCAGCGGCCTGCTGCTCCGCGATCTTGGCCTCCTCGAACTCCAAATCAGAGGCGGCGTGCTGGGCGAAGTTTGCCTCGGTGTGCCTGCGCTTCAGCGTGGCATCGGCGAGGGCGGCCCTGGCCGCTTCGACGCGGGCGCGGGCCGCGGAGGAAGCGGCCTGGCGCTGATCGAGCGTCGCCTTGAAGCGGTCTTGATCGAGTTCGGCCAGGACAAATCCCTGTTCGACTTTTTGATTGAAGTCGGCATACCACTTGGTGACCGTTCCGCTCACCTGCGACCCGACCAGGACTTTCAGGATCGGTTCGAGATTGCCGGTGGCGGTCACCGTCGCGACGAGGGTGGCGCGGCGTACGGGGGCGGTCTTATAGGAAATCGCCGGGTCGCGCGAATTCCATGTCCGAAACCCCAGGTAACCTCCGCCTCCGATGAGGACCAGAAAGATGATGGCGATGAATGCTTTGACCATGAATTCGATCCGACGAAAACTCCGGATTTTGTACCCCACCTCTGCTGCTCATAGATCATACACCCAATTTGCGGAGTAAGGAGTTCGCTATCTTCGAAAATCGTATGGTTACTCGTTTGAGAAGTATCTGTATGCCCGTATCCTGTTCAAGAGAATAGCCGACATTCGCGAGGAATTGGCAGGAAACCCTGCTTGCGTGCCGACCGGGCTGACTCATAATCACCCAAACGTCATTGGGTGTTCGTCGCCGGTCGCGCGTGGGAGAACGGAATGAGCTTGTTTTTGGCTGCCTTTGCGTTAGTGCTAGCCCTGCAACTGCCGACCGTGAAGGCCGGCGACATCAAGTGTGCATACCGGGCGGACCTCGCGCCCGCCGTCCAGCAGACCGTAGCCGAGAGTCAGGCCGATCTCATCGCTTACTACAAGGATCTTCATCTTAGTCCCGAACTCTCGCTCCACGAAACCCAAACTGCCCGGAAAATCGCCGAGCGGCTTACGGCGCTGGGATACAAGGTTTCCACCGGCGTGGGCGGAACCGGTGTCGTCGGCATCCTGGAAAACGGTCCAGGGCCTACGCTGTTGATTCGCGGCGACATGGACGCCCTGCCCATCGCGGAGGAAACCGGCCTGCCGTACGCCAGTAAGGTCAGGTTCAAGCGCGACGACGGTAGCGAGGTCGGCGTTATGCATGCCTGCGGGCACGACATGCACCAGACATGCCTGCTGGGAACAGCCAGGCTGCTGGCAGAACTCCGCGACAAATGGCGGGGCAAGGTAATGATCGTCGCTCAGCCTGCGGAGGAAATTGGCTCGGGCGCGCGGGCGATGATCAAGGACGGACTGTTCGAGCGTTTCGGCAAGCCCGACTACTGCATCGCCCTGCACGTCTCGTCGAACCACCCGGCTGGCGTGGTCGCGTACACTTCCGGATGGGCGCTGGCCAACGTGGACTCATTCGACATCACTATTTACGGGCGCGGGGGACACGGCTCGCGCCCTCACGAAGCGGTCGACCCCATCGTGATGGCCGCCCACGTGGTCACCGCACTGCAAACCATCGTCAGCCGCCGCATCAATCCGCAGGATCCGTCGGTAATCACCGTCGGCTGGATCCATGCCGGCTCGAAGCACAACATCATCCCCGACACGGCGAAGCTGGAAATAACGGTACGCTCGTATACCGATGAAGTCCGCAAGACTCTCCTCGACGCCATCCGCCAGGTGACGCTTCACACGTGCCGTGCGCTGGGCTCCGAAAAAGACCCCGACGTGCATCTGCGCGACGGCGAGTTCACCCCGGCCACCTTCAATGATCCCGCTTTGTCCGAAGCCGCGGCGGAAGTGTTCCGGAGGGCAATCGGCCCCGACCGAGTCCTGCTGCACGAACCGATCATGGGCGGCGAGGACTTCAGCGAATACTTTCGAGCGACAAAGGCGCCCAGCTTTATGTTCTGGCTGGGCAGCGTGCCGAAGG
>JBKJYI010000411.1:0-2859 GCA_046715855.1 Phycisphaerae bacterium | reverse complement strand
CTTGACCGGTGCGCAAATTTAACTGCCCATGCCCGCTCGAATCGGAATCTATGGAGGCAGCTTCAACCCGGTCCATTTCGGTCATCTGATTGTTGCGCGGGCGATCCGTGAGAAGCTGAACCTCGATCATGTGTACTTTCTGCCGTCGCACAGCCCCCCGCATAAGGACACGAAAAAGCTGGCCAGGCCCGAACATCGCGCCGAGATGGTGCGGCTGGCCATCGAAGGGGAAGACGGTTTCCAGTTCGATGATTTCGATTTGGTCCGTCCGGGCCCCTGCTACACGATCGACACGGTCGCTCATTTTCGCGAGCGCACCCCATCAGCGGAACTCTGCCTGATCATCGGCGCGGATTCCTTAATGGAGCTGCCGACGTGGCATCGAGCTACTGAATTGATTTCCCATTGCACGGTGGTTACCGCGGCCCGCTCAGGGCAAGCCCCCTTTAACCCTTCGGATTTGGAACCTACGTTTGGCAAAGAGCAGACCGTACGGCTGCTTGAGGGCATCGTGGAAACCCCTGTCATTGACATCTCATCGACCGTGATTCGCGACCGCGTGGCCAGGGAACTCTCGATTCGCTACCTGCTTCCCGAGTCCGTCCGTAACTATATTGAATCCAACGGGCTGTATCGAGCATGACCGGCTCACTCGCGCTCTGGTCGGTAATGCGTTTTGCGAGTAGACTGCCGGTTCGCGGCCTTGATTTCGAAACTTGTTAAAAGGAGTTCGACTGGTGCGAAAGGATTCGTACGAGTTTCTCAGAGCGCTGACGGAAACCCCCTCCCCTTCCGGGTTTGAGCAGACCATTCAGAAGGTCATCCGCAACCAGATGAAGCCGGTGGCCGACACCTTCGAGACCGATCTGCACGGCAACCTGATCGTGGGACTCAATCCGAAGGCGAACCCGCGGGTGATGCTGGCGGGGCATTGCGATCAGATCGGCCTGATGGCCAACTACATCGACGATAACGGCTATATTTTCGTGCTCCCCATCGGTGGAATTGATCCGTCCGTGCTGCCTGGAACGAGAGTCGTCGTGCATACGCGCCACGGGCCCGTGCAGGGCGTCATTGGCCGCAAACCCGTTCACGTGCTCAAGCCCGAGGAGCGCGGCGCGAAAACGGAATTGCGCGAAATGTGGGTCGATATTGGCTCCCCCAACCGCAAGGAGACCGAGCAGGTAGTCACCATCGGGGATGCGATCACCTATCGGCTCGAATTGGTTCAATTGGGAAATGGGCTGATCACGTCGCCGGCGTTCGATAATAAATGTGGGGCGTTTGTGGTCATGGAGGCGCTGCGGCTTTGTGCTACGAAAAAAATGAAATGCAGCCTCTTCGCGGTAAGCACCGTTCAAGAGGAAATCGGATTGCGCGGGGCGCGCACCGCTGGGTACGGCGTGGATCCCAGCATCGGTATTGCCGTGGACGTCACTCACGCCACCGACTACCCCGACATCGATAAGCGCGTCAACGGCAATATCAAGCTCGGCGCCGGTCCGGTGATCGCCGTGGGCGCCAACATCAATCCGCGACTGGGCGACTTGCTGATCAAGACTGCGAAGGCGCGGCGGATTCCGTATCAGTTGGAGGCGGCTCCGGGGGGGACGGGGACGGACGCGAACGCGATGCAGATCAGCCGTGCCGGCGTGGCGACCGCACTGGTCAGTATTCCCAACCGCTATATGCACACCCAGGTTGAAGTGGTCAGCTATCAGGACCTGGAAACCACGGCCAGATTAATCGCGGAGACCGTTGCATCCATCACTCCGGAGATGAGTTTCGTTCCGTGACTGATGTACAAGCCATTCCACCGCCGCGACCGGAGTTGGCTCCGGCACTATCACTGACATCGCTGGTCAATATCACGACTCTGCAGCACCTGCAGGATCGTTTTGCGGCCCTGGGGCGAATGTCGGTATGCATCTGCACGACGCATGGCGACCCGATTACCAAGCCCATGTGGGGCAGTCGCTATTCGGAGCTCATTGGAACTTCAGAAGTAGGCACGCGCGTTTTTTTCGACGCCGTGCGGACGTGCCTTCGCGATTCGAATCCCGAGGCCGAGCAGAAGTGTCTCGACGGAATGACTGTTCACGTCGTGCCCATACAACGCGGGGACCAGAGGCTGGCCAGTCTGGCAATCGCCACCCGCCGCCACAATCCTCCACCCGAAAATCTGGTTCGAAAGCTGGCCGTCAAATACAAACTCGATGTAGAAGAGTTGCTTGCGGCCGCGGTGCGGCTCAATCCGTGGCGCGGCGGCTCGCCGGAGGCCATCCATCGTTTCGCCGATGTGCTCGCACACATCATCTCCACGCTGTATGGCCAGGCGGAGCGGATCAACCGCCAGCTTGCCGACCTTCAAACGGTCCACTCGCTTGCGGAGTTGCTGTCAGGCAATGTCGAGCTTCAGGCGATTCTCGATCTGACCGTCCAGCGTGTCAGCGAGGTCATGGCCGTCAAGGCCTGTGCCCTCCGTCTGCATAATCGCCAGACCGACGAACTGGTCATTAAAGCGGTTTACAACCTCTCCCAGGAATACCTGCGCAAGGGTCCGGTGCTATTGCGAAACAGCCCGATCGACTCGGCCGCTTTTGCCGGCGAGACGGTGTACATCGAGAACGCACCCACGGATCCGCGAATGCGCTACCCTGACAACGCCCGTCGCGAAGGCATCGTCAGCGGCTTGTGCGTCCCGCTGGCGTATCGCGGTCAAACCGTCGGAGTCCTGCGCGTTTACACCGATCGAATTTATCGATTTAGCGGAGCGGAAGAATCGCTCCTACGCTCTATTGCTTCTCAATCTGCCGCTGCAATTGTCCACGCCCGCCTCTACGATGAGCGGGCCCAGGC
>JBKJYI010000410.1:0-6174 GCA_046715855.1 Phycisphaerae bacterium | reverse complement strand
ACGCTGCACCGTTCGGGGGAACGTCGCCCTAGCCAGCGCTTCGCCCTCCCGACTCCGCGCGAACTGAAGTTCGCGGCTCGCTTACCACGGATTTTGGACGTGGCACGCACGGCCGGTTTTCTCGATGTAGTCCTGGTGATAGTCCTCGGCCGGGTAGAAGGTCTTGGCCGCCTCGACCTGGGTGACGATTTTCTGGCCGCCGAACTTCTTTTTGGCGGTGAGCTCGTTGATGAACGCCTCGGCCTGCTTTTTTTGCTCGTCATTGGCGTACCAGATGCCGGAGCGATATTGCGAGCCGTAGTCGGGGCCCTGGCGGTCGAGCTGCGTGGGGTCGTGCATTGCGAAAAAGGCTTCGAGCAGGCGGCGGTAACTGATCTTGCTCGGATCGAAAACGACCTTGACGGTTTCCGCGTGGCCGGTGGTTTCGCCGCATACCTGCTTGTAGGTGGGATTGTCCACATTGCCCTGCATGTAGCCGCTGACCGCTTCGATGACGCCCGGCCCCAGTTGGAAGTAATGCTCCAGGCCCCAGAAGCACCCGCCCGCAAAATACGCGGTTTCGGATTTGCCGGAATTCGCAGCTGCGGATTGCGTGCCGGGCTTTGGTTCGGTGCCTTTGTCGTAGAACGTCAAAGAGGCGGAGTTGAGGCAGTGCCTTTCACCCGTTGGTTTCGGGCCGTCGTCGAACACGTGGCCAAGGTGCGAGCTGCAACGCGCACAGTTGATTTCGGTGCGAGTCATGCCGTGCGCTGAGTCGGACTTGCGGGAGACGTGCTGGGGGTCGAACTCGGCGTAAAAGCTGGGCCAGCCGGTGCCGGAGTTGAACTTGTGCTCGCTGGAGAAAAGCGGCAGGTCACACACAGCGCAGGCGTATACGCCTTCTTTCTTATTGTCGAGAAGGCCACCGCAGAAAGCCCGCTCGGTTCCGGCGCGCTGGGTGATCTCGTAGGCCTCGCGGTCAAGCTTGGACGCCAGTTCTTCCACCTTCGCTCGGGGAAGCGGTGTGATGTCGTAACCGGATTTCGATAAGCGAGTCATGGTAGTATCTCCATTGGGCGCGGATTTCTTTTCCAGAGATGAGATTTCTTTCTCAGCGGCACTGGCTGCGGCCGTTCCTTTGTCAGAGTGATCGCAAGCGGTACCAACAAAAACCCCGACGAGGGCGGCCAATGTTAAGCCTGACACATAGCAGCGCATCGACATTCGATTCTCCGTCTTGAATTGTGCATGTCTGGGGTTCATTTGCCAACAAGTCTGAGCATTTACGTCTGCATGCAGGGCGAAGTTCCAGCTGGATCATGAACGTGAGTGCCTTGCACAGGTTTCTACAAGATTCCCGAGCTGCGGCACATTTGATAGTGTTCGTTGACTTGGACCTGCCCGGTCTGATAAGCTGAAATCGGGGAGCTAATCGTCATGCGTCCGGCCTATCGATCTCGATTTGGGAGACTCCACGGGCTCCTGCTCATTTCCCTCCTGAATCCGAGTTTCATTTTTGCGCAAGAAACGGCGCTGGATATCCGTCGTTCGCGTGACACGGGCCTGGCTAGCTTTGTCGCCAACAAAGCGGGGGGACCAATTCTTGCTTCTGAAGCGGGTGGGGCGGCAGCGGTTTCTCTTTCCGCGGATCAGTTTCTCGATCGCTATGGACGGCTCTTTGGAGTGTCTGACCGGGCGACGCAGCTTATGGGGGCGGGTTCTGAGCGCGACTTGCTGGGCCAAACGCATCTAAAGTTTACGCAAGTGCATTTTGGCGTTCCGGTTTTTGGTGGCCAGTTGCGGGTTCACCAGGACGCGGCAGGCCGCGTGCTGGCGACAAACGGCGACTTCCATCCCATTCCGGCAAAGCTCGACGTGAGACCTGCCATTACCGCGGACGCGGCTGCTGAGCGTGCTTCGGCGGCGTTTGAGGCGAACAAGCCGCGAGTGCTTCGGGGTCAGTTGACCATCGTGGATCCTGGTTGGTATGGCGACCCGCCGATGGGAGCGCGGCTGGCGTATCTCGTGGAGCTGGAGGATCCGGCATCCTCGTACACGGAAGCATTTTTTATCGATGCAAACTCAGGGAAAATTTTGGATCAATGGTCGTTGGTCGAACATGTTCGACTGCGACAGATTCACGACGGCATGCAAATGACGGATTTGCCGGGCGCGCTTTCCCGCGGCGAAGGCGGAGCTGTGGTTCCATCCTCGCCCGATGTGAACCGTGCCTATGACTATTATGGCGATACTTACGATTACTTCTGGCGCGGGTTCGGACGCGACAGTATGGACAATATGGGGTTGGCCATGGTGGCCACGGTCAACTCGATCGCACCGGGCTGCCCGAACGCATTCTGGAGCAGTTCGCGCCTGCAGATGGCCTTTTGCACGGGTACGGTGACGGACGACATCACCGCGCACGAGCTGACACACGGTATCACTTTCTTTACGGCAGGGTTGATCTACCAGAATCAGTCGGGGCAGTTGAATGAGTCCTACTCCGACGTGTTTGGCGAGCTGGTTGATCTCTTCAACGGCGACGCGGCTTTTGCCCTGGGCGATGGGGGCGTGAACTGGCCGGTCCATCCCACCGGTGCGGGTGCGGATCAGCTGAATTCGCTGCGGACCGAGTGCAGCCCGCGGACCGAGTATTTTGACGGCGTTCGCTGGCTGATGGGTGAGGACGCGTTTGCGTTCGGCGGCGCCATTCGTGACATGTGGGATCCCACGTGCTCGTTCGATCCCGACCGGGCGATGAGTCCGCTCCAAACCTGCGGGCCCGGGGACAATGGAGGCGTCCATAGCGGCAGCGGCATTCCCAATCACGCGTTCGCCATGCTCGTGGACGGCAAGGAATTCAACGGTTACAGCGTTCGCGGCATCGGCCCGATCAAGGCGGGGGCGGTGTGGTACCGCGCGCTAACCACCTATCTCAATCCCACGTCGGATTTCGAGGATGCGTACGTCGTGCTGACTCGATCGGCTGCCGATTTAATCGGGGAATATCCGTTGGACCCGCGGACTGGCTTTCCATCGAACGGCTTGTTCACGGCCGACGATGCGGTTCAGGTGGATCTGGCATTGCGGGCGGTGGAAATGAATGGTCCGGGCCGCTGCGGAAAGACCGTTCCGATCCTCAATCCAGAGGAGGCTCCGACGTGCGGAAATGAGCGGATCCTATATTCCGACGATTTTGAAAGCGGGGCCCCCGGCTGGACGGTGAGTAATTCGGCGCCGCTGACGCCCTACGACTGGGTGCTTACAACGGATGCACTTCCTTATGAGCGCGCGGGAACTGCCTGGATGTGCGACAACTCAGATATTGGCGACTGCACGCTTAACGATGAGTCTGGCTCTCATTCACTGATGAGTCCGCAGATCGAGTTGCCCGGCGCGATTGAATATCCGATGCTGCGCTTCACTCATCATGTTGACGTGGAGTCGGGTTGGGACGGGGGAACAGTCAGTGTGCGAACCAGCACCAACGGCCGGTGGCGGGTCCTGCCCGCTTCCAGCTTTCATTTTAATCCGTACAACACGCGGCTGCGAAATCAGCACTCGGGCAACACCAATCCGCTGGCTGGCCGGGCGGCATGGTCCGGCATTGGTGGTCAGTGGGGGACTTCGGTTGTCGACCTAAGCGGATTTGCCAAAGGCGGAGAAACCATCGAAGTTCGATTTGAGTTCGGCAAGGATGGTTGCACCGGGCGTGTGGGTTGGTTTGTGGACGATGTGGACGTTTTTGGATGCACAGACTGCAATTTTAACGGTCACAGCGATGACATTGACCTGGTGTTTCGGGGTACGTCGGGGGCGTTGAGCGAGATCGGCGTGGGATCGCCTCAGCGGTACGTCTTGAACTCGCCTCCCCGAGCCGGCGGAGACGTCACGCTTACTTTTTTTGCCATCGCCGACCTGGCCGCCGAACTACAGGATGAGAGCCTTTTTGTATGGCTTAATGGTGAGCTTCAAGGCGAAATCTTTGCCGGCGGCGGGACGGATTGTCCCAGCACGCCGGAGACCGAGGAACTTGTCGTGCCCCGCGACCAGTTTAATCTTGCGCGGCTCTCCGGCGCGATCACCATCGAGATTACGGCGACCGATTCCGTCAATCCGCGGCTCTGTGGGAATTCAAGCTGGGTTCGCGTGGATGTTACGTACGCTACGGCCAGTGCGGATGCGGACGGCAATGACGTGCCCGACGAATGTCAAACTTGCGAAATCCCCGGCGGGCCCTCCATGACTCCCGGCGTCGTGCCTATGAACCGATATGTCCCGTTTGTGCCGTCGTCTGGCACGAGACACGTTGCATATCGCGTGGGGCGCACGTCATTGATCGGCTCATCGAGCGGGATTTCTGCGACTTCGATGTGGGTGGGGCCTCCGCAGCCCGCGGGGGGCTCCGGCGACTTTGTGGGATCGTACGCACATCTGCAATGTGAGCCCTACTTCGCGTCCGACTGGGAATCAGCCAGCCCGGTTTATTTGCTGGGCGTGTCTGTTGTCCCCTCCGCCACGTACCGGGTGGACGCCATCGAAGTTGGCTGCTGGTCTGCTGCTGCCGTCGAAGTTCAACAGCGTGGTTCGCGCGGGATCCCTGGATTTTCTTTTTCCAAGCCCATCACGCTGACCACTGCATGGTTGTGGGGAGATGTGGCGGGTTCGGCGGCTGACGGAGGCCCTGACGGAAAAGTGGATATGCTGGATGTGGCGGCGGTTGTTGACCTTTTTCGACAGGGCAACGTGCAGCAAGTGCATATTGGCGATTTGAGCCCGGCGATCCCCGACCGGAGGGTGGACTTTGCGGACATCTCCGAAGTCGTGAATGCCTATCGGGGAAAACCGTATCCCTTTTCGATGGCCGCGCCGAGTTGCTCCGATCGGTCACGATGACTACCGGACGCGCTTGAAGTGGAACTCGCTGCGGCGCTCTTTTTCCTTTTCCTTTACCTCCAGAACGATGTCCATGGTGTCGGCGCCGGTCTTACGGTAAGTGAGCCGCACGGCTTCGGATTTTTCGCCGGTTTGATCCGGGGTCTCGAAAACTGACTCTTCGGCGCTTTGCTTTACGAGCGGGAGCGTGAGGGGCTTGTCTTTTTCCTCCCAGCCGACCATGGAACGGTCGAAGTGCTTGACGCGGAGCACGATGTTGTCGCCCTCGGTAAGGATGCTGAGCATTTCGCTCATCCAAAGCTTGTCCTTCTTCACCCAGCGGAAGAATCCGATCATGGAGTCGGCATGCGGCGGACTCCAGTACTCGTCGAGGTAATCGCCGTCCACCGTGGCCGTCCATGAGCCTTGCATCCATGCGATTTTCGCCAATTTGTCGGACGCGGCGTCGCCGGCGGCAACGACCAGAGTGCGGAAAGTCGTCATAGCCAACGCGATGGTGAGCACGGCCACCAGGTAGGATTTCGATCTCATCATCAGGTTCTCCTTAAGCGGTAAACGCATTGCAAATACTGCGGGCTGATTATGATCGAAAAAACTGGGCGAAGCGACATCACGGCCTTTGTTTTTGCGGCGTGGTGCGGTAATTTGAGCGGACAATGGTCGCTGTCGTGTTTACAGAGAATATTCAACGCCATGTGGCCTGCCCCGCGGCGCGGGTGAGCGGTGCCACGGTGGGCGAAGTGCTGGAGAAAGTATTCGAGGGCAACGAGCGGGCCCGCGGCTACGTGCTCGACGAGCGCGGCGTGCTCCGCAAGCACATGGTGGTGTTCATCAACGGAAGACCCATTTGTGATCGAGCCACGCTTTCCGATCCGGTGGTGGACGGCAGCGAAGTATACGTGATGCAGGCATTGTCTGGGGGCTAGGGTTCCATGAGCGATCGATTATTCGCTGCTACTCGCAAGGGATTGTTCACACTGCAGAGAAACGGAAGCGGCCCGTCGCCTTGGAAGGTTACGCGAGCGGCGTTTTTGGGCGACAACGTCGGGATGGTGCTGCCGGATCGGCGTGACGGGCACGTCTATGCGGCGATCGGTCATGGGCATTTCGGCAGCAAGATGCATCGCTCGCCGGACGGAGGCGAGACGTGGGAAGAGTGTGCCGTACCCGCCTATCCCGCACCGCCGGAAGGCGCGGCGCCGGACTTGTGACCCAAGCGGGGCACGCCCATCCCCTGGACGCTGGAACAGATCTGGGGGCTGGAAGCGGGAGGGGACCATGAACCCGGCGTATTGTGGT
>JBKJYI010000409.1:0-4347 GCA_046715855.1 Phycisphaerae bacterium | reverse complement strand
ACCCTCGGGTTGAAAGCCGATTGGTCCATCGTAGCGTGGGGAGCGGGCGTACCGGGTCAATCAGACGGCCCACACTACTGTCAATCGATCGTTCCCGCGCCGAATTCAGGGTTCACAGCCGTCGCAGCGGGCGAGTATCACAGTGTGGGGCTTAAAGCTGACGGTTCCGTCGTAACTTGGGGATATACAGGATTCGGTCTGCCCCGCGTCCCTTTGCCTAACATGACTTTATCGCCATAGCAGCGGGAGGTCATCATAGCTTGGGTCTTAGAGCGGACGACGATTCGGACCAAGTACCGAATGGATCCGACAATTGCCGATTTGCCCCAAATCAGAATCAAGCGGACTCCAATTTTGACGGCATCGGAGATGCCTGTGCGCCCAATCCCGAAGCCGCTTCGGAAGATCCCACCGGGATCGACAAGAGCCGATCCATTTCCTTCGAGGTTCCAACCGACCTAGTTTCTATCCGCGTGAAATTGCTTTCGCTTCATCATCCCGATCCTCCATATACGGGCGGAAGCGCGGCAGATTTCTCGACTTTCGAGGGACAAATTCGCTGGGTGGGGCCGCCGGCGCAGTATGTGGAATCATCGTCGAACGCGACGCCGTTTTATGCGGCGAGTTTGCAATGCACACCCCACTATCAAGATTGGAGCTCGTTGGGATTGGTGCATGTGCTGGGAAGCCCGATCGTGCCAAGTTCAATTTACGAGGTGGAAAATGTGGGCGCGAGTTGTGCGGGTATCGAAGCGAGTTGCACGGCCGTGTCTGCGCGGCTTTCGATCAGTACCACGCGATGGGGCGATGTTGAGATTCCATACAATCCGCCGAGTACGACGGCGCAGCCGGATGTGGGGGATATTGCCGCGTTGGTTAGCAAGTTTCGAAGTGCGCCGGGTGGGCCGATCAAGGCACGAGCGCTGCTGGCCGGAGATGATGCCTTTGGGAATATCACTTCTTTGAATGTGGATTTCGGATTCGGGCATATCGCGGCATGTGTGGATGCATTTCGAGGCAAGCCCTACCCGCACACGATCGCGGCATGTCCGTAGTCTTGAACCTGTAGGTCTAACGTGGCGTCCCGTCGAAGGTGGAATGGTCCAGTTTGGCCGCAACCCCGTTGGGGTTGGACCGATCGGCGTTCGCATTCGCAGGATAGCCCGCTCGCGCGGTCAACCTTGGGGCTTTGGGCCGCAACGCCTTTGGCGTATAGGAATCCAATGTAGCACACCAAGTCGAGTAGGTTGCGACTTGGGGCATCGTTCACGCACGTCAACTGCCGCTTTGCGCTGCTTGCGTTTTCGCCACAAACTGCGCGCGCCCTCGATGTTATATATGTTGTGATGCGCGGAGAGGGTTCAACCATGTGCGGCGGAAGAAGATCGCAGTGCGAGCTACCACATATTGGGGGGTGCTGGAGGAAACGCACTCGCCAAAAACAGTACTTTTCCAAACGAAGCCGTTGTGGAAATAGGAAAGATGACGAGCAGGCCAACAGGAACCGAAAGCGCGGTTGGTCGGAGTGCCGGTGCTTAACGGGTCCAACACCGCTCCCTGGCAATCGCGGGATTGATTTTGATCGTCAGCCCCTAGGTGCCGGGGGATGGGACGGGCTTTTTTGTGGCGGGTCGTTTACGGCGCGCAGTCGCCGACTTGCCATTTGTTTTTTGCGGTCGGAACCTGCGGCTAAAGCGCAAAATCTCTACGCCGAGAATTTGATTGTCAGCATCGAGGTCCACCACGACGCCGGGAAGCAGTTCTTCGGACTCGATCACCCGGCCACGCGCGAGCGTCAGGTACGCCGCGTCCACTTCGGGATCGTATTCGAGTTTGATTTGTCTTCCCTTCATCGTTTTCTCCGCCTAGATCGATCTAACAGTTTTCGTTATAACAATTCCAACCCCGCTCCCTCATAGTCGCGGTACTGACAGGCGGCCCGCTTGCTTGCGCTCGGGGTTCGGATTGCGGCTTGGCGGGAGCCTCGCCCTCCCCCGCACTGCTCACCGAGCCGTGGCACGCCCTGCTCTCACCGTATCTTCTCCCAAAGGGAGAAACTGGTAGCCCTCACCCCTACCCTCTCCCAAGGGGAGAGGGGGAAATTGGCCGGCGTGAGTTACCGCCACAGGCGCTCGTCGAAGGAGGCGAGGAATTCGGCGTTGGTGGGGAATTTGGCGAGGGCGGCGGTGAGGGCTTCCATGCCGCGGATGGGGTCTTTGTCGAGGAGGGTGCGGCGGATTTTGTAGGAGACGGCCAGGGCCTCGGGCGAGAGAAGCTTTTCTTCTTTGCGGGTGCCGGATTGTTGCAAGTCGATCGCCGGCCAGATGCGGCGGTTGGCCAGGTCGCGCGAGAGCACGATCTCCATGTTTCCGGTGCCTTTGAACTCGTTGAAGATGACTTCGTCCATGCGACTTCCGGTGTCGATGAGGGCGGAGGCGATGATGGTGAGCGAGCCGCCGTTTTCGACTTTGCGGGCGGCGCCGAAGATGGACTAGGGCTCGGTGAGGGCGCGGATGTCGAGTCCGCCGGACATGATGCGGCCGCCACCGCGAATGGCGGCGTTGAAGGCGCGGCCAAGGCGGGTGAGCGAGTCGAGGAGGATGAAGACGTCGCGGCCGCACTCGACGAAGCGCTTGGCTTTTTCGATCATGAGGCGGGCGATGCGGACGTGGCTGGCGATGTCCTGATCGTTGCTGCTGTGGACGACTTCGCCGCGGACGGCGCGGCTCATTTCGGTGACTTCCTCGGGCCGCTCGTCGATGAGCAGGACCATCATGTAGACGTCGGGATGGTTGGTGGCGACGCCGGCGGCCATCTGCTGGAGGAGCATGGTTTTGCCGGTGCGCGGGGGGGCGACGATGAGGCCTCGCTGGCCCAGGCCGATGGGGGTCATGAGATCCACGACGCGCATGGAGGGCGATCCGCCTTTGATTTCGAATTGTACGCGGCGCTGGGGGTCAATGGCGGTTAGGTCTTCGTAGTGTTTGACGTTGAGGTAGTCGGCCGGGGTTATTGCGTTGATGGCGAGCACGTGTTTGGCTTCGAGAGTCGGAGCAGTGCCGGGGCGTGAGGGAGCCGGCTTATCGACGAGGATGGTTTCGCCGCCTCGAAGGCCTAGCGAGCGGGCCAGTTTCTCGGAGACGAATGGGTCGTTGGGCTTTACGCGATAGTTGGAGTTTTGATCGCGTAAAAATCCGCCACCGCGCGGCACGAGCTCAAAAGTGCCTAACAGCTGGGTTGAAACGGCAGCTTCTACCATGTTACCTATTTTTCCTCATTTACCGCGACGGGTTTAACGGTGTTCAGCGAGCAAGACCAAACAAGTCTATATGGATACGTCGTTTAGGTTGATGAGGTGAGAACTTGCTCCGCACCGCAACGGTGCAAGTATACCAAGTTCCCTGACAATTCAAACAACCGGCGAGAACGAATTTTGCTTGACATGATTGCCCTGAAAAACCAGAATAGCACTATCCAAGTCGAAGGCTCGCGGTCAAAGATTTGGGTTGGACGGGCTGCGAAGGCAGCCACACTATTCTTCATGCTTTGCTCAAAAGTTGGCCGATGAGGGCCTGATGCTTTTGGCAGATTCGGCGCGGATGTTGCCAGAAGCGTAGCGCGGGGCGGACCTGTGCTGGAGCGAGGTCATCGGCAGCCGGTGGAACCGGCAGTGCAACACGTTTCCCGGCGGACGGGTAGGCCGGTCGAAATGCCCCACGTCGAGGAAGCAGATTTCTTTGGAGGTATGAAATGACGAAGTTCAAAGGCGCGGTTCTGGCGGTACTGGCGGGTGCGACGATGCTCTCGGGTGGTTGTCTGAACATCAACTGGCAGCGGCTTTTGCTGGATACCGCGATCTATGCGGGGACTGAATTCCTGCTTGATAACGACGGTGTGTTCGACTTGTTCCCGGATGGGGCCACGACGGCTGCTCAGTAAGGTTCAGTCATTCCCAGCACCCGAAGTCCGAGTGCTGGTACGCGAATAATCCTCACATAGCGGGCCGCGCTTTTTGGCGCGGTCCGTTTTTTTGTCAATTATTGCTCCGTTTGGATGGCGCGCGATGCCAAGTTACGATCTGGGCGTGCGAACCTGCCACCGTTTCTATTCGGCTCAATCCTTCAAGGTTGCATACGGGGCATGCTTGCTCTTCCTGGGGGTGGGCGTCGCCAGTGCGGATGAAATTCGATCCGCGTCGGCACCTCACCGGATTGTGGCCATTGCTACGAACACGGCGGAAATGATTTGCGACCTCGGCGTCTGCGACAGGATCGTGGGGGTGAGCAAGTTTTGTGTGCATCCTCCGGAGTTGAAGAGGCGCACGCAGGTTGGGGGATTGTACGATCC
>JBKJYI010000408.1:0-8091 GCA_046715855.1 Phycisphaerae bacterium | reverse complement strand
GTTATTGAGTCTCTCGCCTCCTTCGATGCGCTTAATGTCCTGGAGGCGACAGACCTTCCCAACCAAGCGCACGAATATCGAATCGACATGGGTGATGTCGTGAGAAGCCCTCAAGTGCTCTATTTTGGCCTTGCGTCGGCGCTGGAGCAGAAATCGGTGCGCGAGATCGCCAAGCTCGCTCTGCACACGTTGCTGATCGCGGCGGTGCGCCGGGGCCACAGCAGGCACCAGACCTATCTCTTCATCGATGAGTTTCAGCAGGTCGTGTCGCATGACCTGGAGATTGTCCTGCGGCAGGCCAGGTCCCAGGGGATTTCGGCCATACTCGCTAATCAGACACTCAGCGACCTAAAGACCGGGCCTATTGACATCACTCCAACTGTCCAAGCCAACACCCGCTTTCGTCAGGTTTTCTCGGCCTCTGACCTCCAGCACCAGAACGTCTTGATCGAAGCTTCGGGGGAGGTCTTCTACGATCTGTTCAGTTTCAGTGAGTCCGTGGGCACCGCTGGCGGAAAATCCACGTGGAGCAATTCCCAAAGCTTCCAGGAGCAAATTGGCCCGCGACTCCGCCGCAATGATGTAATTGAAATCACGGATCATCCGTTACGAAGCATTGTGCAAGTAACACGAGGCCACGGCTTCACCCAGTACGGTGGGCTGATGTTCCCTATGAAGAGTATGTACCACATCGCCACCGATACTTACCGTAGACGCCGAGGGGCTGCATGGCCGGCCACTGGCGATCACCCGGGTACGATTGTTACGCCGCTTGCCCCGAGCGCATTTGGCGAAACTCGAAAGAAGTCTTCTGCGTCGATCTTCCCCCAGGGGAAAGACGCGCAGCTCTTAAAGGAATTGGAACAAAGATTGGATGAGTTACCAGGAGTTAAGACAGATGACAAAGTTGGCCTCAAATCCTGACGTCAAGAATCGCCTTCTGCCTCCCAAGAACCTTGCACCTTGGCTGGTCGCGGGACTTGCAGGACTGTTCTTGATCGCATTGCTCGTCATCGCCGTGTCGCGACCCGCGCAACCGGCCTTCATGGCTTCGACGCAGGCGTCCCCCCTTATGTCGAATGCCATCATCGACAACTCAGAGGCGGAACGGCGCGCATTGGCCCGGGCCGAGCTTCAACGATTGCAGCACGAGGGCGAAGATATTCGCCGCATTCTTGATGAATCCGCGGCAGAACTAACCGCTTGGAGTCGGGAAGTGGAACCTGAGCTCACCGGACCGCGGGGCAAAAGTGCCGCCGCACATCAAGAGTCGCTCGTGCGGTTTAGCGCAGCCTATCGGCAACCCCGGCCAAGTAATGTCCAGCTAGCCGCATGCGGCAGTCGTGTCACCGCCATCTTGGGGCCGGTGACAGCGGCCCTCGGATCGGGGCGCCTTTACATGCCCAGCGGCGATGCAGCGAGTCAGCTTGATCCCGAAAGGCAATTCGCCGAAAAATCCCGACAATTGCTGCGGCAGGCGCGCGAGGACGCGCTTTCCGTTTTAACGAGCGCAGAGCACAACGGCGCAACCGGAAGTCGCACGCTCAAGGAGGCACTGGCCGATCTGGACGCCCAACGTGCCCGCGTAAGAGTCGATCAAATTACAGCCCGCCAGCAAGTCGCACGACAAGAATCAGATCAGATGATCGCTGGAGCCGTCGCGGAGCAGGAACTCGCTTTTGGTCGCCAAGAGACGGAGCGCGTCAAGGCTGAGACTAGTCGCGAACTGGAGCGGCGAGGAGTAGAAGAGGCACTAAAATCCCAGCAAGCGGCCCTAGCTATCCGAAGAACACGGGCCGCCGATCCAGCGGTTCAAGCCAAATACCAACCCTTTCTCATGGAGGGGCGTTTCGGTTCAGGAAGTAATGTTCTCGGTCAAATATCATTTTCAACTATCCAAAAAGATCTTCTTCTCGATAGCGTTGAACAGTTCGTGGCGGGTGGCAGTGGCAAGGGTATCAGTGGCGTTCCCATCGCAGAAGGGTGGAAAAACAACGATCGCCCCAAGTGGCCGTTTCCTGCGTCCAAGGAAGATTGGGCTGAATACAAAATGCGATTGGACGAATTTCGAGAGTTAGCCCCTCTTTGGGTCGAGATGAAGCTTTTACGTCCCTAGCGATTGCCACAGCAGACAGCCTTCCAAAAAAAAGAAACTCCTGGACTCGAATGAATCCAGGAGTTGACGGGATCAGGTGATCTTACTGTCATGGACCCAGGCGCGAACTCGGGCAATGCCGAATTCAATGTCCTTGAGGTCGTCGATCAGAAAAGAATTCGACGCATATCTCCCGTCTTTGACCACTTTTCGGAAGGTCGCCTTGAAATAGGGTTGTCCTTTATGATTGTGGTTCAGATAGACGCTGGTAATCACATCACCGTACGTCCAGCCACAAGCTCGGGAAGATCCCACGTTCAAGGGTGGTGACTCTGGTGCAGGAAGTCGCCACTTGGACGAACCCCACAGCACCCATCGAAACAGCTTTATGAGCCACGGAATCATATATCCTCCATTTTTGTTTTGCGTTTAATAAAACCGCATCACCGCCACCACAGCCACTAAGGCGCCGGCAAATTGCCAGCGCCGTTCTAGATGCGCAGCAAATGGAGAATTCCTTCGCGGAGTGATCAAAACCGGCTTCTTTATTCTGCAGCCCGTGCCGGCCAAAAAGGGCTCCTAAACCCCCGGGATCGGGGGAATTTCTTGAGCGCATTCAGATTTCAAAGAACGGCGGAATGAGTCCGCACGGCAATTATACCGGCCGTGCAACCCGGTTCCAGCAGTGAAACCCGAAACCCAACACATCCTGCAACCCTCAGTTGTTGTCTCAAAACCTTCAGAATCGTCTGAACGGCGAGCAGAGAGGTCGTGTTGACGGAAAACGGCGTAGTACATGGTGGCGTTCACGCAGTTCTTTTCCAAGGCGGTTCCCGCTGGTGAACTGCATCATCCGACGCGATACCTAAACGCACTTTCGCAAACAAATGCAGCTTGCGAGGGGGCGTCATGCCGCCTCACGGTTGTTTCATGTTTTACTACGAATGGAGGTCACGAGAGGGACCGCGCGCCGGGTCGGGCCCCGTCTGCCCCGATGGGGTGATGGCACCGGCCTGGCCGCATTGTTGAGAGAAACGGCAGCACGGCGCAGCAATCCTGAGTGATTGCCGACGAGCGGCCGAGCGATCAAGTTCGGCGATACCCGCCACCTTTTTCGCTCAGGCGAATCGTCGCTTCCTCGCCATCGTGGTGGAAGTCGCTCCCCCTTTAGCCGCCAACAAGAGCCAATTCGCCCCGCCGCATGATCGGGTCGCCAGGTAGGCCTGAAAAGATTCAAACCAACGTTTATTCCATTGCCGTGTCTTGGAACCAGATGCCCGCGTTATCGCTTGCTCGACGGGGTTGCCGTTGAACTGGGATCGCCGGAAGCTTAGACTAAGACTAAGAAGCGTTTCACGGCGGCGTGATCGTCCGTGCTCTTTGACAAGTGGCTTTGCGGATTTTTCCAGCAAACATCCGCTCTGTTGTGCCCTTAGAGTCCCACCTTTTCGTGGTAGCTCAGGCACAACGCGGATTTGTCCCTGGACCGGGACTCAAACTACGGTCTCGTCCCGCGTCGCCCGGACGCTAACTGCGGCGGCAAACGACCCTTCTCAACATCCCACCTCACATCCCACCTAAACATCCATTCTTTTTCAAAAAACCCAAACAAAACTTTTCATTTTTCCTCTTTTTCTCGTTGACGTTTTTCCGCGGGACAACCCGCAAGAGACGTGACCGAGACAAACTCGCGTGGTCAAGGTGAGTCTCGCCTTGAGGTTAGAAACACCACGCTTAAAAAGAGAACGAAAATGAGAATAAAAGAATGGGTAAAAGAATGGGTAAAGTCTTGGCAGCCGGGCTCGGTCTGTTCCTTCTGTGCGCGAGGATCGAAAGATTCCGATCTCGCTCTCTTCCAACAGGAGGATCTTTTGATCTGTGCTGACTGTCTTCGCTCCCCTATGACGTTCTGGGCGCTGGACAGCATGTACTGGGAGGACCGCCCCGAAGAAATACCTCCTTGCCAACACTGCCACAAAGTTGTTCCACCGGATCAACTTGAACCGGCAGTGACTTTGAGCTGGTATTTCTGCTTGGAATGCGTGATGGATAGAGATGTCATTCTCTACTGGAAGCGCATAAACAGAAGGCTCTGGAAGCGGCGTGCCAAGGAGTTAGGTTTTGAATAGTGACAAGTGGGAGCAACGCGTGCGGGCTTCTCTCTGCAAAGCCCCCGCGCGCTTGCGTTCCGTCATAGTTCTCGATCAGAGTTGGCTTGGCCACTCTGGTCGAGACTTCTCGGAATCGTTGAAAGGGTTGCACTCGGACGTTCTGGTGCTTCACGCACCGGGGCGTCCGTTTGCCTTTCCGGAGCTGGGTCTCGGCTCGCGCAATAGATGACCACGTCCGCCGCATCGACGAAATCAAACGGCTGGTCAATCGGCTCGCGGGCGAGGAGCTTCTCGTTTTCCAATCCCGCCACCCCAACAAGGCCCGCCACCCCGGCGGTCGAACCGGCTTCGCCGCTGTGTTCGCAGTACTTTCAGTGTGCCTGATCATGCTCGCGGCGTGCATGTACATGGTCCAGATTCCCCGCCCCTTGCTCACACACGATATGCTGGCGATGTACGTCGCCTACTTGTCCAGTTGCGCCGCCCTCATGCTTGCCGCAACGATTCGCCTCAGCCGTTACCGCTACCGCCGCCCGCCACCGGACGGGTCCACAATTTTTTTGTCCCATCGTCTGAATTCGGCTTGACAAGGCTCTATTCGTGCGTTAGCATAAATGCGAACAAGGGACAGGAGAGCGTGATGGCGCGTTCAATCCGAGGCAACCAGCAACAACCCATTGGCGAAGTGCTTCGCGCTCGCCGAGTCGGAGTCCTTAAGAAGGGTCTCCGCGAGATGGCCGGCGAACTCAGCATCGCCCCGGCCCACCTGACCGACATCGAAAAAGGGCGCCGCACGCCATCCCAAGACCTCTTGATGCGAATCTGCAAGGCATACGGCATCCCAGAGGCTGACCTGAGAAGCGGCTGGAGTCGCGCAGATGTCGTCGTTGCCGAAGTAGCCACGCAGGACTCCGTAACGGCGGAGAAGGTTCCTGCTTTCTTGCGAAGTGCCCGAAAGCTTTCTCCCGAACAGTGGGATACGCTGATCGAGCAGGCTAAACGGATGATGACACGCAAGGGGGAGCGATGATCCATGGCACGCCCCTCCACAGGTCGAATCTTCGAGATCATGCCCGGCCGGAAGGTCATTGAAAACCGTGCATGGTCTTGCTTGGAGCGGTGTCGTCGCAAGCTCGGCTTGGAGGAGATTCCCCTCCCCGTGCCGGTCGAAGATTGGATCGAAGGACCCCTCGGAATCCGCTTGAGTTACGCCGATCTCTCTCGGTGTGGCGCGGAGCTTGAAGGCGGCGCGTCGATTTCTGACAACGAAATTCTGATCGACGAGAGTGCCACGGCGAACGAAGCCCGCCTTCGTTTCACCTGCGCTCACGAGTTAGGTCATCTTGTCCTCCACCGGCGCGCGAAGAGCATGTTCCACGACCTTGTCCAGAACGGGCCGTACGCAAATCCTGAAAAGTTCGAGCGAGAAGCCGACCGCTTTGCAGCTGCGTTTCTCATGCCCGTGCCGCTCATCGAACGCGAGCTTGTTCGTGTTTTCGACGAGCGCGGCTTGAAACGCGGCAAGGCTGTCGTTCACTTGATGTATGCCACGCTGGAGTCCGAATGGCTCTGGCGGCGAGTGGTTCTCCCGGAAATTACCAAGCGATTCAGTGTTTCCCTGTCGGCCGTGGTGAATCGGATGAGCGACTTGCAACCGAAGACCCTCGCCGGAACCCCGTTACTACCCGCCGAATTTGGTTCGGTCCTGAAGCACCGATCGAATCGCTCCGAGCTAGAGAATGTCGCCGTGGAAGACGGTGTTCCCGTGCGACGGGACCTTTTCAGTAGCCAGGAACGGGACCGTAAGTAGGCTTTTTTTAGGCTGATTGTACGCATGTTAGCGAACAATAGAAAGGAGAATGATTATGAGCGAAAGTACTCCACCTATGAAAGAGTTCCGAGCCGGCCCCATCGTGGCCGCAATCTGGACCGAGAGCCCGCCAAGCAACGGCCGTGCCGCGCCGTCTTATAGCGTCCGCATCCAGAAGCGGTACCGCGACGACCGAGACGGACAATGGAAAACCACGAGTTATCTCCGTCCCGACGAGCTTCCGATGCTCGCCCTGCTCGTTTCACGGGCCTACGAATTTCTCACGCTACGCCAGACCGAGGAGCCCGTTGCGTCGCAAGCGTCATGACCTTCTTGAAAGGGACGCCAACCAAGGGAAAGGAGCACACAACCCGTGAACACCGATCCTCTCGCCTTCCCGCACGACCTTCCGACCCCACCATCACTGCCCAACTCCCGTGCGGATCTTTCGCGGCTTGCTGACCCCTGCACTTCGACGGAACTTGCCAGCGTGCTTGGAAAGTCCCCAAAGACAATCGTGGACTGGTGCCAGGAGCGCGCGTACACTCGCATCCCGTGTTTTCGGCTCGGCAACCGGTGGTATCACAGGCCCGCCGAGCTGATTCGCTGGCTCAACGGGATCAAGAGTGGTCAGGTAGAGTTTCGCCGTAAGCCGCGCATCTCCGGAGAGAGGAGATGACGCATGGCGAGAAAGGAGAGACGCGCAAACCGCTGGACAAAATCGGAACGCGTCGGCGAGGTTACGCTTTTTCTCAGTCCTCGAAGTCCCTACTGGCAGATGTATTGGGAATTCGGTCAGGGTCACAAAAAGGCGTCAAGCGGGGGGATAGTTAGAAGCACCCGTGAGACGGATCTCTCTTTCGCTCGACTCATTGCGGGTCGAAAGAGCGAAGACCTCTTCAAGCGCCGACATTATCCCGATCAGGAAGTCGAGCATGAGAAGATGCGAGTCGGTCCGGTCATCGACGGCTTCATCGAGTACGTCGAGACTTTGGGTCGAAGCCAGGAGTACGTCGGGAAGCTCAAGGGCAGGCTTGGATGCCTGCGCGAGTGGATGGAGAAACGACAGTTGGTCTTCGTGCAAGATGTAAACCCGGAGTTGCTGCGAAAGTTTCAGACGCACCTGCGGACTGAACGCGGAGCGAGTGCGTCAACGGCCAATCACTACATGGACGCCGTGCACAACTTCTTCGGGTACGTCATCTTCAAACGTAAGCTCATGCGAGGCCCAAATCCGGCTGCGACCGGCAGACAGGCCGAGCTTGACCGCTTGCGGCACCCAACCGTTCCGCCGCCAACCATCTACCCGGACCAGGTTAACGCCGTCATCGAAGCCGCCATGAAGGAGTACGACACGCAGATCGTGAATCTGATCACGTTCATCTGCGAAGGCGGCTTCCGATTCCAGGAGCTTCAGTTTCTGCAGGTCGGCGACATCAACATGCAGGAACGCGAGATCGTTCTGGACATCAAGCGGCCTGACCCGAACCGGGTTCGCCTTGAGTTGCGAAAACGCTGTTTGACGGCCGATGGGCTTTGGATTCCCAAAAGTCGTGCAGCCCGCAGGCCCGTGCACATCACGGACCGACTGGCTCGTGTCATCGGCAACATGGGACTCGGCGAGGGTTCCGACTGGGTGTTCGTTAACTCGGTCGGCAACCAGATCGCCGGGAACAAGACGCTCGAACGGCTCAAGGGATATGCCCTCGCCGCAGGCGTTCTTGTGGACAAGCACCCGCGAACGGGCAAGACGTGGTCATTGCTCCGATGGCATTGGCTTCGGCACTTCCATCGTACGCGGGCGCATGTCAGCAAGATTCGTCGCGAAGTGTCCAAGATCGCGATGGGACATGCCGCGGATCCAATCCACGACCACTACCGCGGTCTGGACAGGTTCGCGTTCCACGCCGAGTACGAGAAGTTCGAAAGCGGGATCGACGACGGGTTGCTGCCCCAGAAAGGCCCCAGAACCTAGCCGGTTTACTGGGGACCCATTGGGGACACCGATTTTTCGAGTCGTAAGTTGTTGCGGATCAACATCTTACCGAATGGAGGCGGGGGGAATCGAACCCCCG
>JBKJYI010000407.1:0-3642 GCA_046715855.1 Phycisphaerae bacterium | reverse complement strand
ATGGTAGACGCGATCCAAAAGAAATATTTCGAGTTCTTGGAGTGCCGTTTCGCATTCGTTGGAAAATTTCAAACTCGGATGGAGATTGGCCAACGCGTCGGAAAGCAGGCGATTCAGTATCGAATCGAGCACGGTGCGGCGAACCGCATGAAGTTCTTCCCGCTCTGAGCTGCCGCTGGTTTGGGCCAACGCATCGCGCCAGATGGCAATCTCAGCTAGCTGATCCTTATCGACGAGCGACGCGCCGATCGCATCTTCGAGGTCGTGCAAGTTGTACGCGATGCGGTCCGCGATCGAGGCGATTTGCGCGTCGACCGAAGGAGACGACGAATTCATCGATGACGGCTCATCGTACCGCGTGGCATGCGCGCAAAGTCCGTCGAGCGTGGCACCGGTCAGATTCAATCCGCGAAAAGCAGAGTAGGGGTGTTCGAGGTACTCGACCACGCGAACCGAATGTGCGTTATGGTTGAACCCGCCACGTCCGGCCATGAGTTCATTGAGCGCTTTTTCGCCCGCGTGGCTAAATGGCGGATGGCCCAGGTCGTGTGCCAGTGCGATGGCTTCGCTCAGGTCCTGGTTCGCGCCGCAGTTTCGGGACATGCAGCGGGCGATTTGAGCAACTTCCAAAGTATGCGTGAGCCGATTGCGGAAATGATCATGCAGGGTTGGAGCGAACACCTGCGTCTTATTTTGCAGCCGCCGAAACGCCGTGCACGTGACAACCCGATGGCGATCCAACTCGAAAGGCTGCCGCAGCGCGTCGGAGTCTTCGTGGTGTTGGCGTACTATGTTTTGGCTGGAATTTTCGTCGAACGACGAAGTGGCGGAAAGGACGGTCATCAGTCTTTGCCCAATCCAATTTGCACGGCTCGCGTGTGTAGTTGCTCCCACATGGCTTGAAGCGCTTCCGGAATGATCCTCACATTGTCCAGCACGGCCATGAAGTTCGTATCGCCGTTCCAGCGGGGCACGATGTGAGCATGGAGATGACCGGGCAATCCCGCCCCGGCACAACGCCCAAGGTTGTAGCCGATATTGAAACCCTGCGGTTCCACCGCGGCCTTGAGAACGCCGACTCCGTCGCGGATGTCGCGTCCTAAGGCGCCGATTTCCTCTTCGGTAAGTTCCTCGAAACCGGCCTTGTGCGACCCGGCGGCTATGAGCAGATGCCCATTGGAATAGGGAAAGCGATTCAGCACGACAAACGTTGTCGGCGTGCGCCAGACCACGAGGTTCTTGGCATCGTCTTCTGGCGCACGCCAATATTCGCAAAGGAAGCACCCGGCTTCTTTGGACTTATCATCGCGGAAAGAGCGGATGTACTCCATCCGCCATGGTGCCCAGAGATTCGTATTGTACTCAGCCATCGTTGCTCGGTGCTCCGCCGCAGATTTTAGCCCGGCGGCAATTCCCTAACAACGCGCAACCGCGGCTGGCAATTCCTGGTCTACGGGCTAGAATCAGCGAATGAGAAAAAGCAGGTTTCTGGCGGTCTTCGCTGCGGCGTGCAGTTTCATGGGGTGCGGTTGCGGGAGAGATGTGCGCCTGGCCGGCACGACCGTTCGTCACGTTCAGGTCAAGCCGGTTAGCCATTATGGAGTTACATTGGATCAAGCCGCCACTCCCGAGCAGGTGGCATTCGTCGCGCTGCGTTCTATTCGCGAAGACTTTTTCGCCGCGACGCCGGCGGAACGGAGTGTTGCTTCGGACATTCAGTTCGACGTGGCCGCCGCCGACGTGATCGCATCTCGCAATCGATCGAGCCTTATGCGCGATGAATATGTTCATCACGTGGTAAGCCGCTGGACGCCTGCGGTATCCCATTATGCGGGCAATTTCGAGGTGGAGGCGCCGCTCGCCTTGTCGCGTTTCACAAATCGCGGCCTATCGAAGTCATCCGCAACCGATGCCCCTGAGTGCGAACTTGCCATGGAGGTAGAAGACCCCAGCGGAGACCCCGCGGGGAAAGTCGTGATGCTGACCTGGCTCGCCAAGGACGGCGGGTTTTGGCGTGTCACCCACTTTGGTTTCGAGCCCAAGCGGGCTTTAAGTAGTGCAAAAACCACTGCCGCCCGGTCGGCGCTCGGGTCGTAAGGAACTGTCGCTGAAACATCACCCCAACCCATTTAGTTCCGAAACGGCTAAATAATTGCATGGACATCTCCCGCATCACAGTGAAAGGTGCACGCGAGCACAATCTCAAGAATGTTTCCTTGTCGCTGCCGCATGGCAAACTCATTTGCTTCACCGGCGTTTCCGGCAGTGGAAAAAGCAGCTTTGCCTTTGATACCTTGTTCGCCGAGGGCCAGCGGCGATATCTTGAGTCGCTTAGCTCATACGCCCGGCAATTCCTGGGACAACTGGCGAAGCCCGATGTCGATCACATCACCGGTCTGAGTCCGTCGGTCTCGATTCAGCAAAAATCAACCGGTTGGAACCCGCGCAGCACGGTGGGGACGATCACGCAAATCCAGGACTATCTGCGCGTGCTCTTCGCCCAGGTCGGCCAGCAATATTGTCCGCAATGCCGCAAGCCTGTTCAGGCTCAGTCGAGGGAGCAGATTGTCGCCCGGATCATGGCCCTGCCCCCGGGTACGAAAATCGTCCTGCTTGCACCCGTGATCACCGGGCAAAAGGGCGAATATCGCGATCTATTCGACGACATGCGACGGAAAGGATATGCCCGGGCGCGAGTTGATGGTGTGATTCATGATCTCAGCGAGGTTCCCGCACTGACCAGGAATATCCGACATCACATCGAAATTGTCATTGACCGCCTGGCGATCGGCCCCGTGGTTCGCGCACGCGTCGCCGAGGCCGTTGAAGGAGCACTCAAGCTGGGCCAAGGACGCTTGGTCGTGCACCAGTTGGAAATTATTCCCCCGGTAAATGCAGTTGACGATACATCGAAGTTGAAAAATCGTGAGGGCAGGTCGGCTGGAGCTCCGCGCCAATCGACAATCGCCAATCGCCAAACGACAATTGCCTCTGATTTGTTGCTCTCCGCACATTTTGCCTGTGCCCAATGCGGTTTGAGCTTCGAGCCGCCTTCGCCGCAGTTATTCAGTTTCAATTCCCCGCAGGGGATGTGCACCACCTGCGACGGCATGGGTGAAACATTTGACTTCGATCCACAATTGATCGTGCCCAATCCGAAAAAAAAGTTTTTACGTTATGCCGTCGAGCCCATGCGTTTCTGGGGCCGGATGGGCCGCTGGAAGCGCCACATCTACCACGGCGTCGCGGCCCAGGTTGGATTCGATCTGAATGCTCCCTGGAGTGAACTGCCAAAGAAAGCAAAGGACGCCCTTCTTTATGGTCTCGGCGATCAGCATGTGACTTTTGAATGGAACTGGTCGGGCGGCGTGTGGCGGCACGGCGACAAATTCGCCGGCGTGCTGACCGATCTCCGCGAAAAGCACAAACGGGCCAAGTCGGGGTTCGTCCGCGACTATTATGAAAAGTATATGCGCAAAGCGGTATGCCCCGACTGCAAGGGCGCTCGGCTGAACGCTCAGGCCTTGTCAGTGCGCTTAGGCGCTGCCGACAATGGAAGTTCATCGCCCCAAGAGGCGACCAACGCCTTGCAAGGATTGAACATCCGCGAACTTTCCGCGCTGTCGATCCAGGACGCTCTTG
>JBKJYI010000406.1:0-3228 GCA_046715855.1 Phycisphaerae bacterium | reverse complement strand
CGGTGTTGAGATCGAAGATAGCCGTGTCGCTGCGTCCACCGCCATGGGCAGGGATACACGCGGGGTCCCAGTTGCTACCGACATTGTACGATCCGCCCGCCGGGTTGATCCAGTGAAACGTCGTGATGCTTGGGAGGGTACTCGAAATAATCTCTATCGTGAGCAGGTTGCCGGCCGATGTCGAATTAGCAGGTGTTTGCAAAAAGCGGGAATCGCTGATGGCGCTCCATTGGAAACTGATTGTGGTGCCGGTGGTTGAAAATTCCTGCGTGGAAACCGTTTCGGAAAAGACCGTACCATTTTTAACCGTTCTGAAGTTTCGCGTGATTTTCACGGTGGCCGCCGACCCAGTGACTGACAGGGTCACAAACCCGCTTGCGGTTGCAGAAACAACGCGATCCACAGAGGGGGCTAGTTCGGAGTTGGCGCTGCCGCTGATTTCGATCCTCTCGACACCGTTGGGACCGTTCGTAACACCAATGGTCAGGTCACCCGATGCGCGGCCGGGCACGCCCCCGCAGGGCTCTATTTGCGCGTTTGCCGTACCTGGCCCCGTCAACTGTTCAAAGTCAATGCACGGACCTGAGGTGCCGATCCGTGCGTTCATGAAGGTATCCGAAAAGGTAGCCGTTACCGTTGCCGGCGGACCACAAACTTGGGCAGGCGCCTGTTTAGCGGTTAGCAACGCGATGACGATCCCCAGGCTTCCGAATCGGATACGGTTAATCACGACTTTTCTCGTTCCCCTCAACGACTGGGCCGCCGCAATTGCCAACGCCGCATTTGCGTACGAGTACACTTTGCGATTCATGGTCATTTCCTTCTTCTTAACCCCCAGGAATGACGGGCTACTGCGGGCATTACCCCATTACGGGCTGGTCTGCCCTTAGAACTGTCCCCCACTGTACCAAAATCGCTTGATAGATGGGAGCGGAAATACCCGAAATCAGACTGGTTTTTTTACGTTTGTTCAGGAAGGCGTGGGCGCGCCCACTTGGGCGCGTTCCGGGTTCTCGTTGCCCGGAATTGGAAGAAAAAGGGGGTGATTTCCCTTGACCATGCGCCTAGTATGGAGTATATTTTACGAGAGCATGGACGCCAAAGCCCGCAAAGCGCTGGAAACGATCCGCCATAGTGTGGCCGCGAAGCGCTATACGGTGTCGCAGCATTTCACACATCGCATGGATGAAAGGGCGTTCTTTTGGCCGGACGTGCTGGCTGTGCTGGACCGGCCCGGCAAGGTGCGCGACGAGGGACGCGACCGATACGGGCGGCCCAAGTGGATCATCGCGGGCAACACGCCCGACGGCGTGGCGCTCGAAATGGTCTGTGCAATCGAAACCGATGAACGCGGACGATCAACGGTGTTCATCACGCTTTATTGAACGGTGCGACGATGACGGCAAACCTGAAACCACTACGAAGGCGCGGGCGGCTTCCTGCGGCGCAGCTAGCAAACCCGGACCTGCCCTACACGATGAAACTGGCCGACGGGCGAACGCTGTACGTTGAAGTGCCCGGCCGATGGGTAACGACCGATCGCGACGGAAAGCCCGCTTTCCTTCCGGGTGGCGTCGATTTTCTGGACCGGCTGCGGGCGCTAGCGATCAGGCTGGACCGACCGCCGGGGCCGGGCTTTATCACGGCCCTGCGCGAAGCCCTGGGGCTGACACAAAAGGAACTCGGGGAACAGCTCGGCGTGGACAAGATGACGGTTTCGCGCTGGGAGCGCGGGACGCTGCGCCCGAGCGATGAATCATTGGCAGCTGTCGAAGAGCTGCGCCGGAAAGCGGTTCGGCGGGGCGTGACCATTCCCGCGTAGGCGGGCGAGTAGGTGCAAACATGAGATTGTTTCAATCGACTTACAAAGACAGAAGCAGAATCACGCAAACCACGAAGCGATGGTATACCGAGCTGAAAGACCATCGCGACACCGTGCGGCGGATTCCGGCCTTCGATGACAAGCGGGCGAGCGAAGAGCTGGGCCGCAAGTTGGAACGGCTGGTTTCCCTGCGGATAGCGGGCGAGCGTCCAGATCGGGATTTGACCCGGTTTCTTGAAGCGCTGCCGCGCAAGCTGCGGGAACAGCTCGCACGAATCGACTTGCTGGACGGGGCGAGCGTCGGGGCCACGAAACCGGCCCGCGACCACCTGACCGACTACGAGCAATCGTTACGCGACGGTGGGGCAACCGGCGACTACGTGCAAAAGACCGTCAACCGGATCAAGGCCGTGCTGGACGGGGCCAAAGTGACCTTCTTGTCCGAGCTGAGCGCGGCGACGGTGACGCGGTATCTGGCAGATCGTCGGGCCGATGGTCTGAGCATGAAAAGCTCGAATCACTATCTTGCAGGGCTGCGGAGCTTCGCCAATTGGATTGTGAAAGAACGGCGGCTGTCCGAAAATCCGCTGGCGCATATTGCGGCCATGAACGCAAAGACTGACCGGCGACACGTGCGGCGTCCGCTGGAAACCGATGAAGTGCGGCGCTTGCTGGCCGCGACGCGGACCGGGCCCGATATTTTCAACGTCACCGGCGAAGCGCGGTTTTGGTTGTACCGGCTGGCCGTGGAAACCGGCCTGCGCTCGAATGAGCTGCGCAGCCTGACGCGGGCGAGCTTCGACCTGAGCGAAAGCGAACCGAGCGTCACTGTCGAGGCCGGGGCCGCAAAGAATCGCAAGGCCGCGACTCTGCCGCTGCGGGCGGAAACGGCGACCGAGTTGCGGGCGTTCATCGGCAACAAGCTGCTGACGGTGAGTGTGTTCAAGCTGCCGCGACCGGAAAAGATTGTGACCATGCTGCGGGCCGACTTGGCGACGGCGCGGGCGGCTTGGATTGCTGAGGCCGTGACCGACGCGGGCCGTGAAGAGCGCGGGAAGTCGAGCTGCCTTGCATACCGTGACGACCTGGGCCGCGTGGCGGACTTTCATGCGCTTCGGGGGACGTTTGCTAGTGTAGTGTCTCATTGATTTCTAACCGTTAGCGAGCTGCGAACTTCAGTTCGCGCTGGCCTTACCAACGCTGAAGCGCCGGTTTGACCGAAACCTCGCATGGTTAGCTAATTGTGAGTCACTACACTAGCCAGCTCCTGCGGTCCGGCGTGGACGTGCGGACGGCGAAGGATTTGATGCGCCATTCGACGATTGCGATGACGGCGGACGTTTACGCTTGTTCGATGCGCGGTTCGCTTGGTGAGGCCGTAAAGCGCCTTCCCGACTGGTCAACGC
>JBKJYI010000405.1:0-6569 GCA_046715855.1 Phycisphaerae bacterium | reverse complement strand
TGGCGGAGGCCGTAAAGCTGGGGGCGCGGGTGCCGGCAACAAGGGTGGTGGCGGCGGCAATCGCGGCGGGGGTGGTAATTCGAATCGGTAAATCTTGTTTTCCGTCGAGGCTTGTTGCCTCGAACATCTTTCACGTAACTCCTTCGCCTTGAGACCCGGGGGCGAGGGATCTAATCACCAGTGGGGTCAAAAAGGATAACCGAAACATGGCACCAGGCAATCAAGGTGGTGGCGGCGGTTCAACCGGTGGCGGGTCGTCAGGAAGCTCTGGAGGCGGGTCGTCCAATCGCACCAACAATCCGGCGAACAACCTCAGCCAGGAAGACCGCGTTAAGGGCGGCGAACAGTCGGCACGTTCTCAAGAACGCGATGAGCAAGGACAGTTTGCCGGCAGCAGGACCGGCGGCACGTCGGGCTCCACCACCGGCGCAAGCTCTGGCCGCACCAGCGGCTCAACCGGAAGCTCGGGCGGCGGTAGCTCCGGTGGCGGCGGCGGATCGAATCGCGGCGGGTCCAGCGGCGGCGGTAGCTCCGGCGGATGAAGGTGATTCCTGCTGGTGCAAGCGGCAGTTCAAACCCAGCCCCGGCCACGCATCTCGCGCATCCGGAGCTGGGTTGTTTTCAAGTCCACGGCGGTACTGGCTTGTTTTGAATGTAGAGTGGCATGGTCAAGCGCAGCGCCGCCATGCTCATGCTTATCATGCCGGCGCCCGATAAGGCTGTGCTTGGGCATGCCACCCGAAAACGTCCATTATCCACAAGGGCGTGTGGTCTCGTAGTGCTTGCGGCCGCAACCGATTTGGCTATACTCCTTCGCTTCTGCCCGGTGTAAGTACAGGCGGAAAGCAGGTATGCGAATGGATGCTGGCACGACCACAAACAAAGTGGACGACGAACTCATGAAGATCATGGTTTGTCCCATAGCCCATGCGCCCCTCGTACAGGTCGGAGACTGGTTGTACTCCACCGATTCGAAGACCCGGCGGAAATATCCGGTTCGCGACAGCATCCCCATCATGCTGGTGGATGAATCGCAGGTGGCGGACCAGGCGGAATTTGATAGAATCATGGCCCAGGCAAGGCCTTAAGGAATTTTGCAACGTGGTCGGTGTTTCCGGCTGAACAGGAGAATCAATGGGCTACGACAACAACAACAGGGACCGGGACCGCGATCGCGATAAGGGCGGAGCCGGGACAGGCTTTCATGCGGCCAAGCGTTTTCCTGAGCGCGGCGGACCGGATTGGGTTGGCCCCATCGTCGACTACAAGGAAATCGACCTGCTCCGCAAGTTCCTCACCTCGAGCAGCAAGATGATGTCCCGCAAGCGCGGCGGCGCAAATGCCCAGGAGCAAAAGGCCCTTAAGCTCGCAGTAAAACGCGCTCGCTTCCTGGCCCTGATTCCTTACCGCGGCCAATAAGCATGCAGCCTCACGACATCATAAAGCAACTGCGTAAGCAGCCTGTCCGCCCGCTCCGAGTTTACATTTCTGACGGGTCTTCTTACGAAGTCCGCCATCCCGAAATGATGATGGTCGGCCGGTCCGAAGTGACAATCGGGCTCAGCCGAAAGGGCGATCCAGTATATGACAAACTAGTGTATTGCGACCCGATACATATCACGCGGATCGAGCCCATTAATGGTGCAAGCCCGTCTGGCCGCGCGAAAAAACCCCGCAAATCAAATTAGATATGAGTTAGGAAGCGGCCTTTTCGGTCTTGTTTTCCCCAGTGAAATTACGCACCGGCGGCTTGGTCAGCAGGCCCATGCGAATCGCCTTGGCCGAAACCTTGATCCGGCAGACCTTGCCGTCGATCAAAGCTCGCACGCGCTGCACGTTTGCCTTGAACTTGCGCTTCGTGATGCCCGTCGTCTTGCGACCCACGCCGCCCAGATATTTCGCCTTGCCCTTGCGGGCGATCTGATTGCCTGCGCGGGTCTTCTTGCCGGTAAATTTGCACACTCGTGACATAACAACCTCGTGCGATAGTTCCGAAAACAAAACCGAATCGACTAATTAGTCGAGCCCATTAGCATACCACCCCCAATTGGGATGACAAGGGGCCCTCTGTCAACCATTCCAACAGCCGCTGGAATCGGGTGCCATGGCCAAGCGGAGCGCCGCCATGCGTTTTCAGTGCCGAACTTTGGGACTGCGGTTGTAGCCTGAGGGATGGCTACGGTGCCAGTTCCAGGCGGTTTCGATCGTGCGGGTGATGTCAGTGTATTCCGGACGCCAATTGAACCGTTTGCCAATAGCGTCTGCCTGTGCGACCAGTTCGGGCGGATCACCGGGACGGCGCGGGGCCATCTTGGCCGGGATGCCATGCCCTGTCACTTTTCGGGCCGCCTTGACCACTTCGAGTACGCTGACTCCCACGCCCGTCCCCACGTTGAACGCCTCAAATTTTCCCGGCTCCTGTCGCTCTACGGCCAGCCGGTGAATTGACGCCAAGTCGTCCACATGGATGTAGTCGCGCACACAGGTGCCGTCGCGCGTCGGGTAGTCGTCGCCGAAAATCGTCACGTGGTCAGACTTCCTTGTGGCCACCTGCAGCACGCGCGGGATCAAATGAGATTCGGGGTCGTGATCTTCGCCGATCGAAGCATCAGCCGAGGCACCGGCGGCATTGAAATACCGCAAAGCCGTCGCGCCGAGCCCCCACGCCACTGCCGCATCCTCTAGTAGCCACTCGATGGCCAGCTTGGTCCGCCCATACGGATTAATCGGCGACTTAGGATTGTCTTCGGTGATAGGAACCTTGACCGGCACGCCGTAAACCGCGCAGCTGGAGCTGAAGATGAATCGAGCGATCTCATGCCGGCGCATGGCCTCCAGCAAGGCCAGGCTGTTGACCACGTTATTTCGGTAGTAGCTGAGGGGGTCGCGAACAGATTCCCCCACTTCGGTCAATGCCGCAAAATGCATGACCGCATCAAAAGGATTCTGCCCGAAGGTGCGATCAAGCAGTGCCGCGTCAGCCAGTTCGCCGACGATCAATGTGGCCCGCTTGTCCACGGCCTCGCGATGCCCATTGAGTAAACTGTCGTACGCGAATGCCTCATGCCCGGCGTCGCACAGCGCGCGAAGACAGTGACTCCCCACATATCCCGCCCCACCGGTAACGAGTATTCGCATTGAATGATGGTAGCACAGCGTTCCCGCCTGAGAAATTCGGATCGAAGTCGGGTGGGTACTGCTTTGGTTTGAATATAAGGGATGCCATGGCCAAGCGCAGCGCCGCCATGCGGTTTGACGCAACGGGTGCCATGGCCAAGCGAAGCGCCGCCATGCTCTTGCGATTCATGCCGGCGCCCGATGAGGCTGGGCTTGGGCATGCCACCCACTCTGCAATTCATACCGTCGGATGCCAGGCGACCTGCTTGCCTGTGCGATTTTGTCGTTTGGCGTACAAATTGCTCAGCGGACTGCAAATAGCGCATAGATTCGCTCGAATTAGTTTATACTCGGTTGCGTCGCCGGGACATGCACGGAAACGCGGAATGCTCCGCCCTCAGCACGTCCTGGTCCTTGTGAAGTGCAATGAGCGAGGAAGTTTCAGTGGAGAGCAAGCCGGTGCTGGGAGTGCGTCATGCAGTGCTCGCCTATGCCGCGCCGCGGTCCTTGTACTTGCGCGTCGAGGACACCGGTGCCTATGGTTGGGCGCTGGTGACATTGCTGGCGCTGATGATGCTCATCGGCTACGCCCAGGTGCAGACCGGATTGATCGACACAACCGTGGAACGAAACAAAGAAAAGAAGTTGGAGGAGCTGGAAAAAACCCAGGGACAGCTCGTCGATCGCGTCGCGTTGAAGGAACGCCTCGACGGGGTTCACAAAGAAGCCGAGTTCACCCGCTTGATCACGCGATTGGGCAGCATTGTGGTCACCCCGCTGTTCATGCTCGCGTCCTTTTTGTTGATTGCGTCGATACTCTATGCAATCGTCGCGCTGACGGGCCGAAAGCCGGAATACCACACCCTAATGTCCATCTGCGTGTATGCAGGGTTCATCGAGCTCCTCGGAGCCACGGTTGGCCTTGCGATGATGGTGTACTATCGATCCATCGAAGTGAACACTTCGCTGGGTATGTTGGCTACACCGGGCAAACCGTCGGTGCTCGCGGCCATCGATCCATTCCGAATCTGGTTCTGGGCATTGGTGGCGATTGGCTTGATCGTCACCAGGCAACTGGGCCGGCGCATGGCCATTGCCTCATGCTTGATGATGGGACTAACCGCGTTTGGCGTGCGGGCGGCGATCGAGTTTGCGAAATGATGTCGTGGCGTAATTTTTTCGCGGGAGGCGGTTCATGAAGGCGTTGTTGACCTTGTTGTTTCTGGCAGCCGTGAGCGCGGGCGTCTTCGCGCTGGGCAGCTTCCGTAGGAACGCCGGCGACAAGCCCATGCTCCACGTCGCGGAAGAAGTCGCCCTGACCGTCAATGTGGCCAAGCCCGAAAAAGGCGAAATCATTCGCCTCGTCCAGGCCCCTGGAGACGTCGAACCGGTCTTGGAAGTCGACATCCGTTCGGAGATCGTCGCCAAGATCGAGCAAATGCCGGTCGAGGAAGGCGATCGGGTGGCCAAGGGCGACCTTCTCTGCCAACTCGACGACAAGCAGCTTCTGGCCGAGATCGAGTCCGGCGAGGCCCGCATCGCCCAGCTCAAAGCTTCCATCGTCAATTCCGACACCGACCTCGAAAAGTGCGAACGCGATTTGCTGCGGCAGGTTTCGCTATCGGAATCTGAGGCGACCTCGGACTTGGAACTCCGCGACTATAAGACCTTGCGGGACAAAGCCCGGTCCATGCGTGAAATGCGGCAATATGAACTCGCTGAGGCGGAAGCCATGCTAAAGCGGATCCGCGAGAACCTCGCCAAGACGATCATCCGCTCGCCCATCGACGGCGTCATTTCGAAGCGGGTGGCCAAGCCGGGCGAAGTGGTCATTACCGGAACCATGAACAATCCGGGCACGACCATCATGACCATCAGCGACCTCTCGAAGATGCAGGTTCGAGCGCGGGTGGACGAAGTGGACGTCCCGCTGGTGAAGCCCGATCAAAAAGCGCGCATCTACTTGCAAACGGACCAGAACACGCCCGTGCCGGCGCGAGTCGTTCGCGTGGCTTCCAAGGGAACCAAGCAAACCGGGCGCGACGTCGTCTCGTTTGAAACCCTGCTCGAGGTATTGTCCAACGATGGCGGCGTGAAGCCGGGCATGACGGCGAACGTGGAGGTTGAAGTCGCGCGGCGCGAAGACGCCATCACCGTGCCGGTCGAGGCCATCATGCACCGAATGCGCAAAGACTTGCCCGACGAAGTCATCGCCGAGTTCGACCGCAAGCAGGCCAACGTCGATCTCTCGACCCGAGCCAAGCAGGCCCAGTACATTAAAGTCCTCTACGTCATGGACAAAGAAATCGCCAAGGTGCGCCTCATCGAGCCGGGCATCGCCGACACCAAGCGCGTCGAGCTCACCGAAGGCATCGGACTCGACGACACGATTATTGTCGGCCCCTACCGCAGCCTCGACCAGCTCAAGGACGGCAAGAAGGTCGCCCTCAGCGATAAGGAAAAGAAACCCAAGCCGGGCGAAAAGTCCGCGGAAAGCAAGGAGCAGCAGGCGGCCAAGGATACCAAGCCGGAAGATAAAAAAGAGCAGGAAAAGAAGGACGACGCAAAACAAGCCGAACCCGAAGAAAAAGAAAAAACAGCAGAAGCGAGGAAGTCGCCGTGAGCGAGGACAACGGACTTCGCAAGCCGATCATCGAGCTGCGCGACATCGAAAAAATCTACCGCGTCGGCACCGAACTGGTCCGCGCCCTTCGCGGCGTCTCGCTGACCATCCGCGAAAACGAATACGTCGCCATCATGGGTCCCAGCGGCTCGGGCAAAAGCACCATGATGAACATCCTCGGTTGCCTCGATATCCCCACCAGCGGCACCTACTTCTTGAACGGCAAAGACGTGGCCAAACTGTCGCAGTCCAAGCTCGCGAGGGTCCGCGGCCGTCAAATCGGCTTCGTGTTTCAAACTTTTGAACTTCTACCGCGAACGACCGCACTCAAAAACGTCCAGATGCCGCTGATGTACACCCAGTCACCCAATCGAAAGGCACGGGCGGTGGCGGCGCTCAAGCGCGTAGGACTTTCGGACCGCGCCCATCACAGGCCCAATCAACTTTCCGGCGGGCAGAAGCAGCGCGTGGCCATCGCCCGGGCGCTGGCTCAGGAGCCCGACATCATCCTCGCCGACGAGCCGACCGGAAACCTCGACAGCGCGACCGGCGAGGAGATCATGAACATTTTCGATTCTCTCCACCGCGAAGGGCAGACCATCATCGTCGTCACTCACGAAGAGGACATCGCCGCCCGCTGTCATCGCGTGATTCGCCTGAAGGATGGACTGCTGGCCACGGACACGAGGAATCGGGAATGGCCCATCGTCGATTTCCGATTGCCGATTACCTCGACGGAGCCGGCGATCGAAGAAGCGTTTGCCTAGCTCCAAAATGGGGCGAGCCGCGAACTTCAGTTCGCGCGGAAGTGCGAAAGCGTTGATGCACA
>JBKJYI010000404.1:0-5584 GCA_046715855.1 Phycisphaerae bacterium | reverse complement strand
TCTTGCTCACTCGAAAGGCCTCCTTGCAGAAAACGGTATCCTTGAAACAGACTCCGTTTTACCCTGCAAACCGAGGCATTTCGAGTACTTTTTGCAAAGTCAACGCCCGAATCACGCTTGATCAGGGACTAGCACAACTTTTTGGAAAAGCGGTGCAATAGGTAAGTAGACTATGGCGACTAATAGGTAGAGCGCGTAACTCGGCGCAACGAGTCTAATGATGAAAAGAAACGGAACGAAATAGACGACCATTATCAGCAAAGCTCGCGTTGAACTCATCCTCAATCGTGCGTCGCAATAATCGCAATTCCAGCGGGATCGCCTGCCAGTCCAATAGAACCGCTTCCACGAAATAGGTGTCTGACAAATGGGACATTTGACGCCCATATGAATACTCGTTGCGGTAACCGCGTGCGCTGGCTATTGTCCGCGCATGGGTGTGAAACGCCAAGCGGGAAAACGAATCGAGGTTGGGTTAGCGGTCGGCTTGATGATCACGGTCGCGGGCTGCGTGGCGGCGAAGAAAACAAATACCCCGCCGCCGACGCAGGCCGATCTGCTGATTCAAGCCTACCCCGAAATTCAGAATGGCCGGCTGCTGATCGTCGCGGATTTTGAAGACGAAAAGCAGATGGGGATCTTTCAGCTGGAGTCCGCGACCAATCCCGGTCGCCTCGCTCGCGACCCCGCCAAAGGCCGGCCCGAAAGCGGTGCGGCCGCGCTGGCCGTCACTTTCAGCGGTCCCAACGAGTCAATTCTCATCACCAACTCCCGCGAGAGCGAATGGTCCCTGCAGCGCGACTGGCGGCCCTACGACCTGCTGATGCTGGCGGTGAATTCACCAACCCCCGGCTTGGCCCTCGAAATCAAAATCGTGGGCGGCGTCAGCGGGCATGCCGTCGAAGCGCGAACCGAAACAGCCTTGGGCGCTGGCTGGAACCTCCTTCGTTTCGATCTTGCCGAAATCGGCGAATCGGTTCCGCTCGATGACATCCAGGAAATTAGACTCGCGCTCGTCGACCCCCCTGCCAACCCCGTCCCCCTGCATTTTGACGACATCCTCCTCGCCGGCAACCGCCATGACCTTCTGGGCGATTCGGCCAACACCTCCGGCAGCCTCTACGTACAGAGCGCGGGCCGCCACTGGAACATCGGCGCGGGTGGCCGTTTCGAAATCTCTTTCCGCAACGGCCAGATCACCCGCTGGTTCAACCTCGCCGCAGACCCCTACCGGCTTCGCAACCTGGTTCGGGGCACCTCGCTCGGCCCAGTGCCCGTCCAAGTGGATGCGAGCGGCGCACTGACCCCTGCCAACATGCGCGGCGCCGTCAGCGCTCGCCAGCGCATCATGGAGATGAACGAAATCCGAGTCGTCATCGATAGCATCTGGCAGTCTGACTCCAATGGTGCATCGGGCGCTCCGGCCTCATTCGAACATTGGACTTACACGATTTATCCGACGGGCCAGTTATTCGTTTCCGCAACCGCCTCGACCAATTCGAGCATGGCCATCAACATGGCCTGGTCGCCAAACGCCCCATCAGTGCACATCGCGCAGACTGCGACACCTCAAGAAAACGCCAACAGCGGTTCGCGGGTCGCTTCCTTCGCGCTTGCGCAGTTTTCGGAGGCCAACGCGGCTTTGCTGCTCGTACCATACCCTGATCCGGAATCGACGCTGCTAAAAGAAGTCGTTGACACGGCCAACCGCACCGCATCCATCATCTGGTCGAAGCCCACGGCGAATGACCCCTCACAGACTTGGAAATGCCAGCTCCTGCTGGCTTCCGCAGGGCTCGATCCTAATGAGGCCGCCGCTCGAGCCATTGATTACACGACACTCGACTCCGTGCGAATTGAAATCGGAGCGCCTCACTCCGCACCTGGCTTGCGGCCCGACGGCTTCGACCCCGGCACAGGAACTCACCACATCGCCACCGACGGGAACCGGGCCCGAATCGTCGTCGAAGGGAAAAAGAAACCCGCCTTCGCGCCCGTGTTCCAGATCGATGGCGGAAGTCAGGACCAGGTCTGGGTCTATGTCAATTACCTGCTGCATACTTCTGTTATTCGTGGCCAACGCGGCGAGGCCCTTTTCCAGGTTCCCGGAACGATCACGAAAGAAATTGTCGTGGAACCGCTTTTCAAGCAGTCAGCCGGCAATCGGCCTTGACAGCCCCCTAATCCAACTCTATACTTTGGGACTCTAGATTTGTTACCCTTGTATTAACAAGAGGTTAGATCAACGCTCCCTTTTTGGCCGGTTCGGGATGAAAAGTGAAAAAAAGCACTTCGAAAAAGCCCAAATTCAAGAGTGCAGCCAAGCCGAAGCCCGTCGCCAAAAAGTCATCTATTTCTCTGAAGAATAAGAAGACCAAGCCGAAACTTCACACGAGTTCCGCCGCTCCGGTCCGAAAAGCAACGGCCGCCTCCCCTCCGAAAAATGCCTCGCGCAAACCCGCGGTTGCGACCACTTCTGCGCGGCCCGCGACACCATTAGTCCAGCAAAAAATCCTGTCCCAAAACGGTAAGGCGGCTGTCGAAAAGGAGCGCAAACTGGAAAAGCCGGTGGACCAGCCTGTTGCGACGGCGAAGAAAGCATCTCCGCCGCCCGAGCCTGCTCCAGTCAAGACATACCTCTCGGCCAAGGAACTCAAAGAATTCAAGGCCCTGCTCCTGGCCAAGCGCGCCGAGCTCGCCGGCGACGTTGAAAATCTGACCGCGCAGGCCCTTAATCGAAAGTCCGGCGGCGTCAACGAGCAATCATCGATGCCGATCCATATGGCCGACCTGGGCAGCGATACCTGGGAGCAGGACTTTACGCTCGGCCTTATCGCCAACGAGCAGGCCCTGGTTCGCGAGATCGACGACGCCCTGTCGCGAATCGAGGACCGCACCTACGGCATCTGCGTGGCCACCGATAAGCCCATCAGCCTCGAGCGGCTGCGGGCCAAGCCGTGGGCGAAATATTGCATCGAATATGCCCGCCTTCGAGAAGAGGGACGCGCCCCATAGGCTTTTTCGGTAATGCCCACCACTTCGGAAATCGCCGCAACTCCAGCCGTTGAACGCGCAGCGTCGCCGGCCCGCCGGAGCGTCGGCGCTCACGCAATCTTCTGGACCACCGTCGTCGTCTTCCTCGCCGTCGATCTTTGGTCAAAGGCCTGGGTCTTCCAGAGCCTTGCCCCGAAGGAGGTTCGCACGGTCATTCCGGGCGTGCTCGAGTTTCGCCGCTCACTCAACGACGGCGCCGTGTTCGGCTCCTTTACCGGGCAGGTCGGCGTGTTCATCGTCGCGTCGCTCTTCGCGCTCGCCTTCGTGCTTTACCTCTTCCTGCACAGTTCGGCCCGCCAGTGGGTCTTGCACGTTTCGCTTGCATTGATTCTCGCCGGTGCGCTGGGAAATCTTTATGACCGGGCGTTCATGATTGCCGATGTCGTTCGCTACACTGACAAGCGGGGTTTTGAGCGTTCTCACATTGGAAAGATCGTTGGCGACAGCGGCGGCGCGTCCGTGACCATCGGCGATTGGCCCGACGGCGGCTCGCCCGAGACGTTCAGCCGCGACAAAGTCGAAGTCCGCCAGCAAGGCGTCGTCCGGGACTTTCTCAAGTTCACCCTCGAGTTTCCCAAGAGCATCCCTCGGTTGGGCGGCAACGACGTATGGCCCTGGATTTTCAACATCGCTGACGCGGCGCTGGTTGTGGGCGTCATCGTGCTGATGATGACCAGCATTTTCGAGCGCCCCCCGCGCAAGCACGTCTCCGCGCCGATCGAACCTTGATATCCTCACACACGACGTTCAACGACTTCGACCTCAAAATGATGGCCCGCGCGCTCAAGCTCGCCCGGCGAGGCGAAGGCTTCGTCGAGCCCAACCCCATGGTCGGCTGCGTCATCGCCAAAAACGGCATTGTGATCGGCCAGGGCTATCACCCTCGCTTCGGCGGTCCGCACGCCGAAATTCAAGCACTGCGCTCCTGCGTAGCCTCCCCCGCTGGCGTGACGGTGTACTGCACGCTTGAACCGTGTTCGCATTCCGGCAAGACGCCTCCATGCGTAAACGCCCTGATCGAAGCGGGTGTAGCTCGCGTCATCATCCCTCAGCTCGACCCCAACCCCACTGTGAACGGGCGCGGCGTACGAGCCCTCCGCCGCACCGGCATCGAAGTCCACATTGGCGCCCTGGCCGATGAGGCCGCTACGCTTCTGCGTCCTTTTACTACTCGCGTACTCGCAGGCCGGCCTTATGTCATCGCCAAGTGGGCTCAGGGATTGAACGGCGTTCTGGTCACTGGCCCGTCCGAGCCGCGCTGGATTTCCGGGGAGGCCTCGCGGAACCGGGTTCATCAACTTCGGGCGCGGGCGGACGCCATCATGGTCGGTGCGGGGACCGTCCTTCGAGATGATCCGCTGCTCACCGCGCGCGACGTCCGGCTGAAGCGCTCCGCGATGCGCTGGATCCTGGATGGACGATTGCGAATCCCGCTTACTTCGAAACTGGTTAAAACCACCGGCCAGGCCGCCACCGTGGTATTCGCCACGGCGCAAGCCGCGAGATCATCAAAGGCGAATTCACTTCGCCGAGCCGGAGTGGAAGTTGTATCTTGCCGGGCACGGAAAGGTTTGATCGACCTCGACGAACTGTTTCATCTGGAAATGTTTTCCGGGGTGACCAACTTGCTGGTCGAAGGCGGCCCCACGCTGCTCAATCAATTATTTCGCGCCAATCTGGTCGACGAAGCCCAAATCTACGTCTCCCCAAGCTTGCCTGGCCTCTCATCACGCCATGCTCAAGCCAAAAAAATTTCCTTCGGACCCAAGGCTCCAATGCACATCACCACCGAGCGAAGCGGCGACGATGTGCTTTACAGGCTCCTTTATTAGAGCGCTTAACACTCAGGTGTAGCGGGCCTCCCCCCTTACTAAGGGGGGATCGAGAGGGGTCAGGCGATACACTTGACGGTTAGGTGCTGTACCCATCCCCTTATACGGATCCCACGAAATAACTGCGCTCGCATCGTGCCACTGCTCTGTGAGCAGTGGATGGCGCGATTCTGCTGAAGCGCAGTTAATTTTTGGGATTCGTATTAGCCAGCTGATCGCATTTTCACCCTCAATTTCCGCGCGCCTGTTTGTTCTGAACTCTGTGTTCATCTGCGTAATCTGCGGTTAGCAGTTCTTTGGCCGCCGCGACAACCATGTCCACACTGACCTCCTCCATGCATCGATGATGTCCGAGCGGACACACACCCTGCTGACATGGCCCGCAGTCGATGTCCACGCGCACGATGCGCTCGCGCGGATAATTCGTCGCCGTCCAATCGGGATGCGTCGGCCCAAACACCGCCACCACCGGCACGCCGAAGGCCTTGGCAATGTGCCGCGGCCCGGCATCGTTGGCAATCAGCAAATCGCAGCGGCGGATAAACGATTTCAGCTCGCCAAGCGTCAGTAGCGGGTCCATGAGTACACGCGCTCGACTTTTCATTGCCCCGGCGATCGCTTGCGCGATTGGCTCATCTCCCGGTCCGCAGGTGATGAACACCATCCCGCCGCATTCTTCAATCAAACGGTCAGCGGCC
>JBKJYI010000403.1:0-4063 GCA_046715855.1 Phycisphaerae bacterium | reverse complement strand
AGTCCAAGCTCGCGAGCGGTTGTTTCGCCGCATGGACACGGAAACCATTTCAATTCGCACGGATCGCTCCTACGTCGACCCTCTGGTCCAATTTTTTCGCAAGCGAGAGCGAAGAAGATAGGCCATGCGAATATTCGATAGTCGATTTTCGATTTTCGATTGCCACTCGCGTTCGCTGGGTGGCATGGCCAAGCGCAGCGCCGCCATGCTTCTTACTTGCTTGCTCATCACCTGTCTGTATGGTTGTGACGACCGATCGCAACAAATCAATCTCCCCGCCGGAACACCTGTGTCGCGGGTTGCGAAGGATGGGCCGGTTTCGCTGACTCTCACAGTGCAGCCGGCCGAGTTGCCATTTACCGAGCGAGCTTTGCTGACTATTGAGGCGGTAGCCGAAGCGGGTGTGGTCGTAACTCTGCCAAACTATGAACTATCCGTGGCGGAGGGTGAACATCAGTTTGAATTCCGCTTGCGCAAGCTCGAAGAAAGGAAGGCAGAGCCCACGCCCGATGGCAAGCTTAGATGGTCCCAGCGATTTGAAGTCGAGTTTTTCCTGCCAGGTGACTACGAGCTCCCGCCGGCGTGGCTGACATTTGTGGAAGTGCAGCCCGCGACCGGTTCGAAACGCGAAATATCTCCCTCCGAGGCGGTCACAGCCCCGCGAGAACTCAAGACGGAATCAATCAAGGTGGTCGCACAACCAACCCAAGCCGCTGAAATCGCCCCCGAAGATCTCACCAAGATCAAGGTCTTGCCTCCTGTCGAAATCCACGATCCTGTTTCGCGGTGGTGGATTGTTGCTGTGCCTGCGGGCCTGGCCTTGCTGGCCGCCGCTGTGGTCTTGCTCCGACGAAGAAAGCGTAATCTCGAATTGGCGTTCGAGAATGTTCCCGCGCATGAATGGGCCCGGCGACAGATCGCAGCATTGGTGGCCGATGACTTGATCGGCAGGGGGCAGGTGCAGGAATTCTATTATCGCATCAGTGCGATTGTGCGCGGGTACATCGAGCGGCGGTACGCGGTCAGCGCCTCGGAGATGACCACGGAGGAGTTCCTTGCCGCTACGGCAGGCGATTTTCGTTTCACTTCCGGTGCCGCAACAGAGTTGCAGTCATTTCTTAGCGCCTGCGATTTGGTGAAGTACGCCAGGCACCGCCCGGCGGCGGGGGAATGGAATGATTTGCTGCGCAGCGCCGCGCAGTTTGTCGAGCGGACCCGCGAAGTCGAATCCGCCGGCACCATCGCCGAAGAATCGATGTCGGGAGCAGCGACGTGATCGAGTGGTTTCAAGAACGGTTCGCCCCGGGGCCCATTTTTGTGTGGGTGTGCCTGGCCGCGCTCCTTCTCCTGCCGCTGATCTGGCTGCGGGCGCGTGCGCACGCCAAGCGCCCCACCATGCGATTCAGTTCGTTTCGCTGGCTGGATGGTTTGCCCAGCGGCGCAGCCGCGCGGCTTTGGTTCATTCCGCCGTTGCTCCGGTCGCTCGCCTTGCTGCTTGTCATCGCGGCCATTGCCCGGCCGCAAAGCGGGGGGGAATACTCCGACACGCGCGAGGGCATCGCCATCCAGCTTGTGCTCGACGTCTCCGGAAGCATGCAGGAAGCGGACTTCGTATTCAATGGAAAGCGCACGCGCCGCATCGACGTGGTCAAGGCCGTCCTGGAGAAATTCGTGCTGGGCCACGGCGACCTGCGCGGGCGTGAAGGCGACCTCGTCGGACTCACCACTTTCGCCATGTTCGCCGACACAGTCAGTCCGCTCACGCTCGATCACGGCAGCCTCGTGGACTTACTGCGGCAGACGGAGATTCCCGGTTTTGTGAATGGCACGCAAGTTCGGCAGGAAGAAGAAGCGGGCTACACGTCAATCGGCGACGCGCTCACCCTGGCCATCGATGACTTGCGGCGCGCGGGCCAGCAGGCGGTTGAGGGCGTCCCGGGAGCGGAAGCGGCCAAGAGCCGCGTGATCATCTTGCTTACGGACGGAGCGGATAATCCGCCGCGCATCCCTGGAATCACTCCGATTTCGCCGGTCGAAGCAGCCAAGGTCGCGGCCACGCTGGGCATCAAGGTGTATGCGATCGGTGCAGGCTCCGACCAGCCGCGCGGCGGCGGCTTCGGCTCGTTTTTCACGCAGCGTACGCAGGAATTTGACGAGGAGGCACTCAGGCAAATCGCGGCCGCTGCCAACGGGAAATATTTCCGCGCGACCGACACCAAATCGCTGGAAACGATCTATGAAGAGATCGATAAGCTGGAGCGGCAAAAGACGGGCGAGCGGACATTCCACGACAACGTCACGGCGGCGCGGGCGGCAATGCTCGCCGCGCTAAGTTTATTGATGGGCGAAGTATTGCTGACGCAAACGCGATTCAGGCGAATTCCATGAGACGGGCACTCTATCCATTTTCGGCCTGGCTCACGGGTGTGGTCGTCGTTCCGATCCTGCTGGTCGCAGCCGGTCTGCTCGTGGTCGTGTCGGTTGACCGCGCCACGCTGGTCTTCGACGGTGCGGCGTACTGGTGGACTGGAGCCTTGGTGCCTCTGATCGGTGCTCTGATGCTGTACGGCGCCGTGCGCAGCCGGCGTGCAATCGAGCGATTTGCGGGGGCGGAATTGGCCCCGCTCCTTTGCCTGCGGCTCAGCTCGCTTCGTAAGGTCGTGCGCGGAGCGCTGCTGGTTTGCGCTCTTTTGTTTCTGGCCGCCGCGATTCTTGGGCCGCGGTGGGGTATGTACCTCGAAAAGCAAAAAATTCGCGGAGTCGATATCGTCGTCGCTCTCGATGTCTCGCGGTCGATGTTGGCCCGCGACCTGGCACCCAACCGCATCACCCGGGCCAAGCGCGAACTGAGTCAGCAACTCACCGAGCGCGGAGTCTTCCGCGGGGCGAACCGGCTTGGTCTGATCGCCTTCGCGGGCGCAACGTCGCTTCGTCTGCCGCTAACCACCGATCACGCCGCGTTTCGCAATAAGCTTGAGCAATTGCGCGTCGGATCTGTGCCGCGCGGCGGTACGGCCATAGCCAAAGCCATCGATGCCGCTACGGACTTGTTCGCCATTTCGCCGCCGGACGCCACCAAAATCATCCTGCTGGTTACCGACGGCGAGGACCATGAAGGTGAGCCGGTTGAAGCTGCGCAGGCGGCCTATAAGGAACACGGCATTCGCGTTTACACGGTCGCAGCCGGCGATCCGTCATCCACCGTGGGCGCCCAGGTGCCCATGAATGAGAACCCCGGCGCGTCCCCGCTTTTGCATGAGGGCCAGATCGTTTTTTCCAAGGTGGCCGACGAGGAACTGAAGGCCATCGCCGCTGCCGCTCACGGCGAGTATGTGCCGCTGGAATCTTTCAGCCGCCTGGTGGCTCGCATGGCTTCGCTCGAAGGCAAGGAACTGGGTACCGAAGAACGGCTTCGGCACCGTCCTCAATACCAATGGTTTGCGGCGATTTGTCTCCTTTTGTTGTTCTGGGAGACGGCCTTGAGCGATATCGCGCCCAGACGCAATGATGAACCACTGCGCGCATGGCAGCAGTAGAGGGGGAGCTGCATGCCTCATTTAAGGTAGTGTGGCATGCCCAATCCCGGCCTTTCCGGGGGCGGCATGATAGCTGAAAACATGGCGGCGTTTCGCTTGGCCATGCCACCCGTCTAGTCCTTATTCGTGTTTAAGACGGGCGACGGAAGAGCGGGTTCCAACGCGGGCACGGCGAGTTGTTTTGCGCCACGTTTTACGCGGATGAATTCGATCACGCCGGGCAGGATCGAGACGAAAATAATTCCCAGAACGACCAGCGAAAAGTTCTTCTGCACGATGGGCATGCCGCCAAAAAGATAGCCCGCGCCCATGCAAATCGCCACCCAGAGAATGCCGCCGACGACGTTATAGATGATGAATTTGCCATAGGTCATGGCTCCAATGCCGGCCACGAAGGGGGCGAACGTGCGGACGATCGGAACGAAACGAGCAAGAATAATCGTTTTACCGCCGTAGCGTTCGAAGAACTCATGCGTGCGGTCGAGGTACTTCTTTTGAATCCACCGCCGCTTGGAGCGATATAGGAT
>JBKJYI010000402.1:0-2883 GCA_046715855.1 Phycisphaerae bacterium | reverse complement strand
TGGCCGGGCAGCCGCTGTCCCTGAATGTTCAAGGCAACGGCTCCACTTTGAGATACCAATGGGAGCGGTTTAACGTTGACGTCAACAACGATGCAGTAACCACCGGCGCGCAGTGTTCGACGCTGACATTCAATCCGCTGACCGCGGCACACGCAGGAATTTACCGCGCGGAAGTGTTCACCTGTGATCAATCGTCGTCGACGATGAGCGATCCGATCCGCGTCACCGTATTTCCTGCGCGTGGGGACGAATCTCCCGGTGCGAGCTTTGGGCGCAATGACCTGGGTCAGCTTGGCAATGGGTTGATGACCTCGAATTCACCACCCCTTTCAGCAACGCCCCTCGCCGGTCTTTCGGGAGTCGTCCAGGTTTCTGGAGGAGATTTTTTTGCGACGGCGCTTCGTTCTGACGGAACCGTCTGGGCCTGGGGTTATTGCCGGTACGGAGAATGTGGTAGCACTTCCGCTCAGACGGCCACGCCAGTGCAAGTGCCGGGGATAGCCGATGTCATTGCCATTTCTTCAAACGGTGCGGGCGGGGGTGGGCACACCCTGGCTCTCAAAGCGGACGGCACCGTGTGGGGCTGGGGCCTTAACACCTACGGGCAGTTGGGATTTCCTCTATACGAGGGCGGCTTTGGGACTACGCCCATACCCAAACAGGTTCCGCAGTCGGACTGCGTTACCTCCGTTGCGGCGGGCAGTTATTTCAGCATTGCATCCCGCTCCGATGGAACGGTGTGGACCTGGGGGCGCAACGGCGACGGCGAACTCGGCAATGGAACTGTAGGGGGGTGGGGGCACACACTCACGCAAGTACCCCTTATTAACGACGCGGTGGCAGTGAGCGCTGGCGGATATCACGCCCTCGTCGTCCACAGTAATGGAACCGTTTCCGCATGGGGACGCAACACCGAAGGTCAACTCGGAGATGGAACTTTCGTTTCCCGCGGATACCCCGTTCTGGTGTCCGGTCTTACAAATGTTCGATTCGTCACCGCCGGGGTGTTTCACAGTTTGACCATCCTCAATGATGGATCCGTTCGGCTTTGGGGTGACAATGGAAACGGTCAATTAGGGACCGGCAATCTCACGCGCTCGGCCTTTCCCCTCCAGCCGCTGGGTATCACGTCTGCGCTCGATATTGCAGGCGGCTACCACCACACGGTGATTCTGCGACCTGACCGTACGGTCTGGGGTTGCGGGCGAAATTACGAACGCCAGCTCGGGAGTCCAACGCTGGGCTTAATCTTGACCCCTGAGCGGATACCAGGCTTGCAAAACGTCGAGAACGTGGACGCGGGAGACGATCAGACCTTCGTGCTCAGTCCCGGTGTGGGCCCGGCCATTTATCAACAGCCTCTTACTCGTACAGTGACCGCCGGTCAGCAGACGCAATTCTCCGTCGCTGCGCTGGGTGCACCGCCCTTTACCTACCAGTGGAGCCGCGGCAGCACCAGTTTGCTCAATGGTAATGGGGTGAGCGGCGTGAATACGGCGGCGCTTACGATCAGTCCGGTAGTAGGGACAATGGCCGGCAGTTACACCGTACGCATTGAGAACTCGTTTGGCTTCGCTCTCAGCATTCCGGCGACGCTCAACGTGAACTGCCCCAACGGCGACGGTAACTGCGATGGCATGATTGATCCCGTTGATGCCGCTGATTTGGCGGATTGCCTGAATGGTCCAGGCGGAGCGAAACCGGCAGCCTGCCCCCAAGCGGCGTTCGGGAATTTCGATGCGAACAACGATAACGACGTCGATCTTCGCGATGCGGCGGTTTTGCAACGTTGCTTCGCGGGCGATGACTTCATCGACCCCGCATGCGGCCAATAGTTTAAAGGTAACCGAAAGTCGCGTTGCGGTTTTGCCCGACCGCGGGAAATGACGTCGCAACACTTTCGTCGTCCCCCTTGAAATCGGTCGAGATCAAGAGGTCGCACTTCGAATCCTGTCGACCCGTATTGTGCCCGCGAGTACTACGTTGCGGCCGGGCTTCCCGTCTCGCTGTTCATGGCTTCCAGCAGCAACTCGGAAATATCCAATTGTGGAATTCGCTCCTGGCCCTTGGAGGCCAGGCCGTCCGTCAGCATTCGCATGCAAAACGGGCAGGCGCTGGCAACCGCATCGGGCTGGGTTTCCAAAAGCTGCTCGGTTCGAGCGATGTTCACTCGCTCGGTGCCATGCTCTTCTTCCTTAAACATTTGCGCCCCGCCCGCGCCGCAGCACATGCCTCGGTCGCGCGTGGCGACCGGTTCGAGCACTGTCAGGCCAATGCTACGCAGCGCCTCGCGCGGGGCTTCGTACACGTCGTTGTAGCGGCCCAGGTAGCACGAATCGTGAAATACAACCTTACGATTCAGTTGCCTTTCGGGTTTGAGCTTGCCCTCGGCGAGGAGTCCGGACAGGAAAGTGGTGTGGTGTACCACGTGAAACTGCCCACCAAAGTCAGGGTACTCGTTCAGTAGCGTGTTGAAGCAATGAGGACAAGTGGTCACTACTGTTTTCTTATCGACGCCGTAGTTGTTAAGCACTTCCACATTCGCTTTCGCGAACATCTGGAAAAGATATTCGTTGCCCGCACGCCGCGCCGGATCGCCAGTGCACTGTTCTTCGGCGCCGAGAATGGCGAAGTCTACGCCCGCCCGCTGCATGAGCCGCGCCGTCGCCTGTGTAATCTTCTTGGCCCGCTCGTCAAAGCTCGGCATGCAGCCCACCCAGAATAAGACCGGTACGTCCGGGTTCTCGGCCAGCAGCTTGATGTCCATCCCCTCCGCCCAATGTCCCCGCTCAGCGGCCGCAAAATTCCAGGGGTTTGCGTTGGTTTCAAGCCCGCGAAACGCCGACTGCAATTGCGGCGGAAATTCGCCGCGCTCCTGCACCA
>JBKJYI010000401.1:0-4760 GCA_046715855.1 Phycisphaerae bacterium | reverse complement strand
AACCCGCCGGTCTGCCGCATCATGGACTACGGCAAGAACCTCTACGAGAAAAAGAAGCGGTTGAAGATGGCGTCCGCTGCGCACGTGGTCACGCTCAAGGAAATTCGTTTGCGGCCCAAGACCGACCCGCACGACCGCTCCATCAAGCTCAAGCACGCCAAGGGCTTCCTCGACGATGGCCACAAGGTGCAATTTACCATGCTATTCAAGGGGCGCGAGCGCTTCCACCGCGACATCGCCAGCGAGGCATTTCAGGCTATCATGGCCGAGCTGGGAGAAACGGTGAAAGTTGAGCGCCCCCCGGCCATGGACGGCAAGCGCATGACCATGATCGTTTCGCCCCAGAAAAAATAGATCAGCCAATCAGCGTGGTGGGTGGCATGGTCAAGCGAAGCGCCGCCATGTTCTTACCCTTTCACGCTGGCCCGGAAAACCATGCTTGTGAGTGCCGCAAGTCCTCGTCATAAAAGCATTGTTGATCTGAGGTAATGCCCTGGCGGCGCCCCTTCTTAAGGTCGCTTGCCGGCCGACCGATAAGTCTCGTTGTGCATAAACGGGACTTGCAGATGGGCGGACTGAACGAAAAAATCCTCGCGGGTAAAAGCAAAAGTCGGCGACCTCTGGCCGAGCGCGTCCGCCGCGGGGCATGCCTGCTGAACGCCGCTCAGTACGACGAGGCCATTGCCGAGTTGGAGGTCGGCGCGGAAACAGCAGCCGGACCTGATCCGCTGCGATCCTACCTGGCCGACTTATTTCGCACGCCAGGTGGAATCGCCACCCGCAAGCTCGCCATCGCCGAACTTCGCGACGCGATTGCGGCCGATCTGGAAAATCCCTCGCTGCATTTTCAATTGGGCGCGCTTTTGGTTGAGGCCGGCCGCCTCGAAGAGGCCGAACTTCGTTTCACCCAGGTGCTGAGCATCTCCCGCGACCATGTCGAATCGCTGGTATGTCTCGCGTTGACTTTTCAACTTCGCGGCCAGCTTGAACAAGGGATTTCACTACTCCAACGAGCGCAGGCGATCCGGCCCGACGACGGGAAGATTGCCCTCCTTCTCGCCCGTGCTGCGAAGGCGGGTAAGCAGCAAGGGGCCGCTTTTGACCTTTGCACAACGGTTACGAATGGCTGTTGACCTTTGTGCAGCGATTACGAATGATTGAAATTCTTCGGTCATTGCAGCCACGTAAAGGAGTACGAACATGAATCTCGATTTTCTGGGTGACGGTTTGTTGCGCAAACTGGCCGGACGGTTTGGCGAACAGTTCGTTGATCGAGGGCTTTGCTCGCTGAGTGAACTTGAACGCGCCGTGGATGTCGAACCGGGTATGGCGGCGGGACACCTCGACCTGGGGCGACGAATGTTGCAGGATGCAAAACCAGAAATGGCCCGGGAGGCTTTCGCTCGCGCGTTGCAAGCCGACCCCGACAATCCCGACGCGCGAGTCGGCTTGGCCTGCGCGTTGGAGGCGATGGGCATGACCCAGACCGCAATCGACGAATTGCAGAATTGCCTCGAAGCGCTACCCGGATATCAGCCCGCAGTGGTGGCCTTGGAATATTGCACTCAAAAACTCGGCGACGCAGACATTCGTTCTGAATACCAGTTCAATGCCGAGGAAGTCCTCAGCGCCGGTTGAATTTCTCACCTCCACAGCATTGGGCGTGTACTTTCGTGTGTGAACACGGTGCTGGAAATTCGTAAGCGCGGTCCGAGGCTGTCAGGCCGCGCCACCCTCCCGTGGTTTTTGAACTTTGAACTTTCAACTTTACACTCGGAATCATGCCTCCCTTTGTCCGCCATATTTTCGTCTGCACGAATGAGCGGCCGGCGGGTCACTCGCGCGGGTGCTGCGTGGCGAAGGGCTCGCCGGCCATTCGCGACGCCCTCAAAGCAGCGGTCAAGAAGGCAGGCTTGGGCTCCGATGTTCGCGTCAACGCGGCGGGGTGCCTCGACCAGTGCGAGCATGGCGTCACCGTGGTGGTGTATCCGGACGCCGTTTGGTACGGCTTCGTCACCCTCGACGACGTCGACGAAATCGTCAGTGCACATATTGTCGGCGGCAGGCCCGTGAACCGCTTGCGGCTTCCCGACGACTGCGTCAACACTCCCATCTGCGCCCATCGCCATCAAACAGAGCCACGTCCGTAAGAAAGCGGGCAGAAGAATCGGACAATCGTTAGACCTACGAGTCAGTCGTAGGTTCGGGTCATCGACCCGACATCCACACCCGTTGTCATCCCCATCACTCCCGCTAAGATTCGATCCAACAGCGGTTGAACGTTTCCCTCACAGATAGAGAATGCCTATGCAGCAGCTTGATCTCTGGTCCATGCTCTTCGTCTTCATGCTCGCGACCTTCATCGGGTTCGAGGTGATTCGCGGCGTTTCTCGACTTTTGCATACCCCGCTCATGTCGCTCACCAATGCGATTTCGGCGATCGCGATTGTCGGCGCGTTGATCGTGGCCGGCGAGAGTGCCGAGCTGAATTTCGTCACCGTCCTGGGATTGATCGCCGTCGCCGCCTCCATGACCAACATCGTCAGCGGCTTCCTCATCACCGATCGCATGCTCAAAATGTTCAAGAAGCGGGAGCCCCAGAAACCATGATCTTCCCCGTGCACCATCTGACCGCGCTCCTCGCCGCAACGCCCCCGGGTGCCGACACACCCCAGGAACGCATCCGCTACCATTTCGCCCAGGCAGGCTATCTCCTCGCCACCGCGCTTTTCATCTTCGCCCTCAAATGGATGAGCCACCCGCGCACCGCCCGTCGCGGAGTTCTCGCCGGCGTCGTCGCCATGCTGGCCGCCTGCGGCGGAACCCTGCTCTACCACCAGCCCGAAACCTACAAATGGATCGCCATCGCCGCGACCGTCGGCATCGTCACCGGAATTCCGCTTTCCATGGTCGCCCTCACCGCCGTCCCCCAGCGAACCGCGCTTTCGCACGCTTTCGGCGGGCTCGCGGCCGGCCTTGTCGGCGTCGCCAAGTACACCCACTGGCACGAGTCCGGCGAACTCACCAGCTTTCGCGTCGGCGTCATCGTGCTCGAAATCATTCTCGGCTTTCTCACCTTCACCGGGAGCCTCATGGCCGCCGGCAAACTGATGGAATGGATCCCGACGCGGCCCATCACCTACAAATTCCAAAACGTCATTAATCTTTCCCTGCTGGGCATCGCGGTCGTGGTGGGGCTTTTGCTCGTCTTCTGGAGACCGGAAGCATGGTACCTGATGATTCCGGTAGTCGCTCTTTCGCTCACCTTCGGCGTCATGCTGATCCTGCCCATCGGCGGGGCGGACATGCCCACGGTGATCTCGCTGCTTAACGCGTACGCCGGTCTGGCCGCCGTCGCGATGGGCTTCGTTCTCGAAAACAAGCTCCTCATCACCGCCGGCGCGCTTGACGGCTCATCGGGCCTCATTCTCTCGATCATCATGTGCCGGGCCATGAATCGCTCGTTCACCAACGTCTTGTTCGGGGCTTTCGGACAGGTGAAGGCCGCCGCGATTGCGGGGGAGCAGAAGGCCTACAAGGCCGCTACTCCGCAGGACGCGGCACATCTTCTCGAGCAGGCCCAATTGGTCGTCATCGTGCCGGGATACGGCATGGCCGTCTCGCAGGCCCAGCACCGCGTCCGCGAGTTGTATGATCAGCTCATCCGGCGCGGCGTGGACGTGAAATTCGCGATCCATCCGGTCGCCGGCCGCATGCCCGGCCACATGAACGTCCTGCTCGCCGAGGCCGAAATCCCCTACGACAAGCTCGTCGAGATGGACGAGATCAATCCGGAGATGCCCCGGGCTGACGTGGTCCTGGTGATCGGGGCCAACGACGTGGTCAACCCCGCCGCCCGCCACGACAAGGGCAGCCCAATCTACGGCATGCCCATCATCGACGCGGACAAGGCCAAGACCTGCCTGGCCATCAAGCGCTCCATGAACCCCGGCTTCGCGGGCATCGACAACGAACTCTACACCGCCGACAACACCCTGATGATCTTTGGCGACGCCAAGGCCGTCGTCGGCGACCTCGTCAAGGAACTCTCCGGCCAAAGCGGCATGCATTAGTCGCAAGGCCCCGTCCACTTCATTTTCAACGGACCCGGGGTTCATCGGTAATTGCTTTTCTGATATGATACATAGCGGTTTTACGCGGGAGAATTGAGTGGAAGTTCGCTACTTTTGCGACCCCGATACCGGACGGCCGCACTTTTTTCGCCATGGCGTAGAGTCGCATGAAGTTGATGAGGTCCTTTGGGGGCCGGGTGAAGACTTGCCCGCCTCCAAGAATTCTCGCATGAAACTCGGGCAGACTGCGGCAGGCCGCTACTTGCAAGTTATCTATGTGCCGGATGAAGATCCACGAAGTGTATTCGTTGTCACCGCCTATGATTTGAAGGGCAAGGCCAGGCAGGCGTTTCGAAGACGATTGCGTAGGAAGTCACGATGAGAAAAACCAAATTTCCGCCGGGATGGGACGAACAGCGAGTTCGCGAGGTAATCGCGCACTACGAAGATCAAACCGAAGACGAACAATTCGCCGAGATCGAGGCCGCTCACGAGACGGGTGAAGTAACCTTTATTGCGGTCCCGACCGAACTTGTTCCTGAAGTCCGCGCCCTGATCAATCGCAAGAAAACGGCGTAGGCCTCATATCGATTGGAATGCGTGATATTCAAGCGCTCGATGAACTCCGGATTCGCGGGCATCGACAACGAACTCTACACCGCCGACAACACCCTGATGATCTTTGGC
>JBKJYI010000400.1:0-4158 GCA_046715855.1 Phycisphaerae bacterium | reverse complement strand
GTACATCGAATTGCCGGCGAGACGGCGGGCGGAGGCGATCACGTAGCCGCGCTCGACGGCGACCGAAGCGCCCAGCGCGGCGAGGCCCTTCAGGTGGAGGTCGATGGGGCGGTCGCCGATGGCGCAGCCGCCGGGCATGGAGACCTGGGCTCGGCGGCGCTTGGCGAGGAGCGGGCCCATGACGCAGACGCTGGCCCGCATCTTGTTCACCATTTCGTATTCGGCGTGGGCGTTCATTTCGTCTTCGACGCGAAGGTGGAGCGTGCCGTCGGCCTCGCGCTGGGAGCGGACGCCGAGCTTGTTGAGCAGGGCGAGCATGTGGCTGACGTCGGCGAGGTCGGGGACGTTGCGGAGGATGGTTTCGCCTTCACAGAGGATGGAGGCGGCCATGATGGGGAGGGCGGCGTTTTTCGCCCCGCTGATGGGGATGTTGCCCTTGAGGCGGTTGCCGCCGACGATTTCGAAATAGTGCATTGCTTTCTCCTCCTTGATCGAGTCGTGAGTCCGCGCGAACTAAAGTTCGCGGCTCGCTTTGCGAAAGACCAGGACGCGTTCCTTGCCGACGGTACGGTCTTTGCGCGTCTGAACGTGGCCGAATCCTTTGCTTGTCATGATCTGCGTGACGGCCGCTGCCGTGCCGTCGCCGATCTCGACGGCCACGTAGCCGGCGTCGGCAAGAAACCGCGAGCTTTCATCGGCAATTGCGCGATAAAAGGACAAGCCGTCGGCCTCGTCCGTTAGCGCCCCTCGAGGCTCGAAGTCGCGGACCGCGCGGTCCAGTGTAGCGATTTGTGCGGCGGGAATATACGGTGGATTGCACATCAGGACGTGAAATCCGCCTTCGGGTTTAAGGGCCTCTGGAAGGCTCAGACCGTTCGCTTCTTCAACGGCCATTCGGTCAGCCACTTTATGCCGGTCTGCGTTGCGACGGGTGATTTCAAGAGCGGCGGGCGAGGCGTCGGTGGCCAGGCAGGTAGCATTTGCGAGTTGTGAAAGGACGGCGATGGCGATGCACCCCGAGCCAGTCCCCAAGTCCCAGAGGCGAGGCGATTCCCACCCCGCTTGGCTGCACAGGTCGATCACGCAAGCGACGAGTTCTTCAGTCTCCGCTCGTGGAATGAGCACGTCCGGTGTGACGTGAAAGCGAAGCGAGAAAAATTCCTTTTCGCCGACCAGGTAGGCGATAGGCTCGTGATTGCCAGCTCGCTTGACGGACTCGCGGAACCGAGTGAGCGATTCGGCGTCGAGGACCCGCTCGAAACGCGCGTAGAGGTCGATGCGGCGGCAGTTCGCGGCGTGGGCGAGGAGGACTTCGGCCGCGAGACGCGGGTCGTCAACGCCTTGCCGGCCAAGAAAATCAGCGGTCCATGAGAGCAGGCGGCCCAGGGTCCAGGGTGCGGCGTCGGGCTGGCTGAGAGTACTCATGCGGTCGCCCAGGCGAGTTAAGCGAAAGTGTGCCACCGCTGTGTCAGCGGGGCGTCCCCTGCCGACACGGCAGTGGCACAAAACGTCACTGCCGACACGACAAAATGTCACTGCCGACACAGTACCCGTGCTAGTACACAATTTTCGCCCAGGTTGCGGGGATCGTATCCGGTTTCCCGCACCATTGGCGGCGGGCGAATTCTCTTCGCTTGTCGCATTCCTCGCACCAGCGCGTTTTGTCCGACTCCCATTCCCGATGGACCAATGCGCGGGTCGATTCGAGGTGCTCCGCGTGGTAGCACCTTGATTTTTGGATGCGGGCTTCCAGTCGGTTCAAACGCTCCGGGCGCGATGCTTCTCGTTTTTGGATGAGGCACAGCTTCTTGTCGATTTTTTGCATTCGCTCGGCTTTGCCGGCCTCCCATGCGGGGCGATTGCAGGAAGTTGTGGAAAGACCAAGCCCGGCAAGGGCGATCATAAGTACGATTTGATGAAGTGTGTTTTTCATCTTGACGATTGAAACCACTGCTCCCAGAGCAGTGGCACAAAGCAACTCAACTCACGGCGCTGCCGGGTTCGATGTCCGTGTCGGTGGTCAAAACGATGACCTTGCTGCGGTCGGCGTTGGAGGCGGCCAGCAGCATGCCCTGGCTTTCGACGCCGCGCATCATGCGCGGGGCGAGGTTGGCCACCAGAACAATGTTTTTGCCGATCAGTTGCTCGGGGGCGTAGTTGGCCTTGATGCCGGCGCAGATTTGACGCTGTTCATCGCCGAGATCGACCTTGAGCACCAGGAGCTTGTCGGCATTCGGGTGCGGGCCGGCCTCAATGATCTTCCCGACCCGAAGCTTGATTTTTGCAAAGTCCTCGAAAGTGATCGTGTCGGTTGGTTGTGTGGTCATCGAAATCAACCTGAAAAGAACAAGCCGGCACGCAGCCGACAACGTGTACAATGTATAGTACCCTCGCCTGCCCGCAAAGGTGGCGGTCCGCGCAGTGCTGGGTGGCATTGGCCAAGCGAAGCGCCGCCATGGTGCACGGACTGCATGCCGGCGCCCAGTGAGGCTGGGCTTGGGCATGGCCCCCCGTATCGGTCTGCGATAGGACGAAATCATGAACCCATATCCGCTTATCTTCGACCCGATTTTCAAGCCGGGCGTGTGGGGCGGGCGGAAGATGGAGTCGCGTCTGGGTAAGCGGCTTCCGGACGGGCCGATCGGTGAATCGTGGGAGTTGGCCGATCTGGAAAGTGATCTTTCGGTGGTGGCCGTCGGGCCGGCCAAGGGGAAAACGCTTTCGCAGATGGTCGAGGCGTGGGGCCAGAAACTGCTGGGTCGTGCGAAGCTCATCAATGGGCGGTTTCCGCTTTTGCTCAAGTTTCTGGATGCAGAGCAGGCTTTGAGTGTTCAGGTGCATCCCAGCGAAGAAGCGGCGCAGGTTGGGGGCGACGTGCGGGTCAAGAACGAGGCCTGGTACGTTATTGAGGCGGCAATGGATTCGTGGATTCTCCGCGGAGTCAAGCACGGAGTGGATGCGGATGTGCTCCGCGCGACCTTGGAGCGAGGGCATGCCGAACAAGTGCTCAATCGCATCGAGATCCGGCCAGGGCACGCGTACTACATTCCGAGCGGGACGGTGCACGCGCTGGGGCCCGGAGCGCTCATTGCGGAAGTGCAGACGCCTTCGGACACGACGTACCGGTTGTATGATTGGGACCGTGTCAATCCGAAAACCGGGCAGCCCCGAGAGCTGCATATCGACGAGGCGATGGACTCGGTGGTGTATGAACCGGTGCCTCCGGGGGCGGAGCACCCCGAGCACATCGCCAGCGTGTGGACGACGATTACGCGGCTGGTGCGATGCGAATCGTTCGTGGTGGAGCGGGTGCGTATGGTCGCGGGGGTCGAGCAGGTGATTCCCTATGACGAGATGGTGGCGTGGATGGTGCTGGATGGGGCGGGGTCGATCCGCTGCGATGGCGTTGCGGATGCGATCCGATTTGGAGTTGGCGATACGGTGCTGTTGCCCGCGGGGTTGAAGGGCGGGCGGGTGGCCGTGGATGAAGCGTCCACCTGGCTGGAAATCTCACTTCCGGTGGCCAGTTCGCTGGCTGATTTGAACCGCGCGGATCGGGATTCAATGAAGAGCGACCCCCGGACGAATTATGTGCCGCTCAACGTTGATCGCAAGAACGATTGAAAGGCATTGTCGAACCACCAAGACACGAAGGACACGAGCCTCCCCCCTTGATAAGGGGGGATTGAGGGGCGTCGAGCGACACTCTTGGGTGTTATCTGCTCTGAGCGGTTCGGCGGTAGCGCAGCTTGGCTGCAACAAGCAGGGCCAAAATCAGGATGACCATGCCCCAGTTGGATACCGTGGGGATGCCCGCGCGGCATTCATCGCCGCTCTCGTCGCACAGATTGAAGTCGCAGGGATTGGGGCCGTTCATGCAACCACTGACCGGGTCGCAAATTTCCGCACCGTTGCAAAACATGCCGTCGTCGCACAATGCGTTCGTCATGGTGTGACTGCAAGTATGATCGTCCTGGCATTGATCAACAGTACAAGCGATTCCATCCTCGCAGTTCGAATTCAATGCACATTCAGCACAGACGGGTCCACCATCTTGCGGGCATAATAGTGCGAGGGAAAAAACGCCGTTTCCATCTTCGCACTCGCCCATCGAAGCGTGATCGAGACATTGAACATTTCCGGAGTCATATCCGTAGG
>JBKJYI010000399.1:0-4609 GCA_046715855.1 Phycisphaerae bacterium | reverse complement strand
GCACGGTACTTGCGCCGAATCTGTGTAATCGCCAGTGCGTCCTGCACATTCCATCATCGACATCCCCAAACAAATCAAAGGAACAATTTGTTCAAGTTATTTTTGAGCGCCACCTTAGAGGTGGAGTATTGGGTAATAATCGCATGATAACAGCATGGGCGTTCGATTCAAAGAACCCTCCGGTCAATTCTTGCAAACCAGATTGCTCAACGTGCTTCGCATTTTGGCTCCAGAACTTCAACGAGAATGTAACCAAAGAAAGGACTTACGTGTATTGGGCCGTTGTTCGGCGCGCTGAAAGAACGGATTGATCCGAGCTGAGGCCAGGCACTCAAAACCAGCCTGCTCCGCGGCGCAACATTTATTAAGTCGACTCAATTCATACAGGGAGGCACGCATAACAAGAACATGACACGGCGCGTGGAAAGGAACCTTCTCGTTCAGGTGCCGTCGGGGCCATTGACCAATAAGGTTCCTTTTTTCGCAAATCCGGCCATTCGTAAATCGGTTCGTCGATTAAGTACTATCGCGTGCTTCATCCAGCATGACGCACAAAACTCAATACAAAAACGCGAAAGAGAAGCTCCTGAAAGATCCAGCAATTTGCGAGCGGAATCGCCGGATCTTCGAGCGATTCTTCGAGTACCAGGAGTACAAACTCAAGAGGATGAATCGCTTGATCGCACTGGACGAAAGCACATACAAGACGCTTTGCTACTACGTCTACCGCTTGCGAACCGTCGATCTGTGGTTCGAGCACAAAGCCTGGGAAGACCTGACCAGAGACGATATCAAATGGGTCTACGATGCTGTCGAGGATGGAAGGATTCGCACCAGCAACGGGCGTCCTTTTCGAGGCACAGAAGCGTTCTTCCGACGCATCATGCGCGGAAAGCCTTTCGCGTTGGCCGGCAAGAAGGAGCTTGCTGTCTCGGTGATGGAGTTCTACTCCCCGAAGGAAAAGAACGAAGTACGATTCATCCCCGAGGTTGCATTTCGGCAATTAGTCGAGGTGATGATCAAGCCGGAACACAAGGCCTTCTTCTGGCTAGCCTGGGACATTGGAGAAAATGGATACTCGTTGCTGCAACTTCGGAAGCGAGACTTCGTTCGGCAGGTGGATCGCGAGACCAATGAGCCCGAATACTCGGTGAATCTTCTATTAGAAATCCTCAAACGGAGCCGAACTCCCAGGAGCCTCGTCACAAACTACCAGGACACAGTTCGCATCCTTGACGTTGTTCTACGCAACCTCGGCGATGACGATCTTGTCTTCGCCTTCGGAACGCGCATGGCGACCAAGGCGCTGGATCGCGCGGTCTGGATCACTGGAGTTCGTTGTTCACCCGGCGGGCAAAAAGTTTCACTCAAAGACCTGCGAAGCTCGATGGCATGCGATCTACTCAATAAGGGCTGGACCACAGACGAAGTGAACTACCGACTCGGGCATCGGCCTAGCTCACGGGAGATCGACAAGTACGTTACCTGGCTGGCGCTTGACCAGCAGCGGCCAAAGAGGCGAGTGTTCGACTCCAATCTGAACCAGATCCAAAGTGAACTAGAGGAAACCAAACGACGCGATCGGATCAACGCTGAACGAGTTGAACGGCAACAAGAGGAGAATGCGATGTTGCGTGACGAATTGGAAACTACGCGTCAAGAGCTCATGGCCTTCCGAAGAGATGTCGAGGACGCCTTCGTTGCTCTCAAGAAAGGTTTAAAGCCAAATCAGTTGAAGGCATTTATAGGCTCAACTACTTTTTACGAAGATGGAAGACAATGAACACGGCAGCAGAGAAAAAGGGAACTTATTGGAACATCCTGACGACACGGACATCGCAGCGCTACTTGCCGACTTGTATCAAAGAACCAAAAAGATGGAGGATCGCCTCAATCAAATTCTCAGTAAGGACAAGTCAACTGATCGAGGCAAGTAAGTAACGCTCCTCCCAGGCGAAAACTGTCCTGCCTGCCATTTCTCCAAGATTCTTAGGTAAGATAAGTGGCTAAAAATCACCTGATCTGATCGAGTAACCGTTTGTTCTCCGAGATTGCAAGTGCTTCAGCCCGAATCATTCGAGCTGCTCTCAGGCGTCCAGTAAGCAGATTTGCATAATACATCTTTCTCATGGCACGCACGAGGAACCCTGGTTCAGCCCTTGATTTTAGTAAATCAACTCCGCTCTTAATCAAGCCTCGCCCCTTTATCCATCTTCCCACAAATAGGTAGGCGAAGCCCAGTTCAGCCACGGCTTCCCCAATACGGCCTTCGTCTTCGTGGGCTTGCTCACGCAAACGAAGCACTTCTTTATAATCAGCAATTGATCGCAAGAATCTTCGCTGGCGACGATAAATGCTACCTCGTATCGCCAAAAGATTTGAAGGGTCGCCATGGATATGCGCAAGCCCGGCATTGACATGCGACTCGGCTCGGTTCAAGTGCCAGGTTCTACCACGTGACTCTAAAAGCAGCTGGGCAATCGAGTAATGCGCGCTGGCGAGTGGACCGCTGGGCGGCTCTTCTCCTGGTCTTGATTCTTGACCAGCCTGCCGATTTCGCATCGATTCACGCACCGTGGCTAGGCTCTTAAGGGCTGCGAGGCAACCCATGTAGAGATGACCGTGTAGGCTGTACCACGCAGCGGAGCTCGCCCATTTCCCTAAGACCCTGTTCCACGAGGGCAGCAAATCGACGAAGCGCTTGTCGTAGTATGGAGCTTTCATCAACTCCCTCAGCGCGATCCAAAGCCGCGTCAGTTTTCTTTCTTGATCCTGCTGTGCGGAAGCCTCCGCCACGAGTTGATCGACCAACGCCGTATTCACGTCGCCAGTCGGGACTTCAAACTTCTCATTCAGAAAGGAAAGATGGGTATCGCCTTTCCGCAATTCGTGAGGTGCCCCCCGAAGCTGCCACCATCGATGTACAAGTCGACGAAGCAGCGAGCGACGTCGAGTGACGGGAACAGTCGGTGGAAGAGTGGCTACCATGAGTTCCAGTGCTTCTAGGATCTGCCTTGCCTGGCGGCCGATATCGTTGGTAGAGATGACCGTCCAACAATTGGGTGAGATTTCGAATCGGAGCATTTCGAGAACAGCCTTGAGCCTCGGTTGGGGCGCAAAGTCCGGTAGTTCGAACACTCGGATGGGTTTCCGGTGAAGCGCAGCCTGATACAGTTCAATCTCGAAAAAAGACGTGCTCGATTCCTGGCCGCTGATTTTGATCGGAGTTCCTACACGCGGGCCGCCCAAGATACACAGAAAAAAAGGCGTTTTACCCACGGTTGCAACTAATTCATCGGTGACCGGAAGCTGCAGGTCGTCCGTCATGACCAGGTTGGGGTGTACTCTTTCATAGACGTAAACAGGTAACCCCCGATCAATTGATAGGTCGTACAGTTGTTCTCGAAGAAACCAGGATTCGAGACACAACGATGAAAGAAAGCCTACCCATTGCCGGCTCGGAGCCTTGTTGGTCATTGCCTCATCATCCGAAACTTAGGGACTCCTTCGCAAGAGTGACTCGACGTTATCAGACGATTGAATCGATCTGCAAGCTTACATATAGCGCGCCGTCGAACAATTCGAATTAATCGCCTACGGGTCATTCAAGCGTTGAACCGCAACAGGGTCAAGAAACAGCAAGTTTAGAACCAACTAGCAAACATCGGCTCGTCGCCCTCGTTAATCGCCCGACACACGATCTGCAAGGCCTGCTTGTACGAGGCCATGTAGCCTGTATGATGATGACGATTCTTGATCGCTCGTTCTACGGCTGGCTCAGGATTGCAATGATAGCAGGTTGCGATCCATTTGCACCAATTCTCCCGGCCTTCCTTTGCGTCCTTTAGAATCGACGCTGCCAACGACGGTGTGGCGTAACCAAGCGACTCGGCGATGATGTGAGCGCAGATTCGCGGGTAACGGCGGAGGTAATCGTCTCTGCTTCCCTTTGTTGAGGCGGATTTTTCGCTTGTCACGAAGAACCAACGGTACGCGATTTCAAATAGGTTGAACCGATTAGCGGCTAAGCCGGGATGCTTGACGACTTGTGCTACCGTGTAGGCCCAGACGGTTCAACGGGGCTCAGGCGAGCGCATCTTCTAAGGATTCATCAATTTGACCGAACCCTCGTGGAGAATTATTGTCATGCGCCATTCGCAAGGATAGCAAGATTGGTAGTTGTTCAGGTCCGGCATTGTTGAGAAAGGAACGCATCATGGCAGCGAAGAAACCACAGAGCGCTCAGAACAAGATGGACTCGGTAGCAAATCTGGCGTCTGAAGTAATCAAGCAAATCGCCGTGAAACAAAAGATCAAGATTCAGCTCACTCAGGAGCAAATGGATGCGATCCTCAAACAGTGGAACGATAAGAATCCCATGATGCCGGCGGAGATCACATTTTATGCTGACCGAAAAGAAGTCGCGAATCTCAAAGTTGCCGGCTACCGATACCGGGGCAATACTTGTTGCGCCTGACGTTTCTCCAGCGTCGCGGAAATGTGCATGGTCGAATCTCGGGTGCGCGCAGCAACAAGCCTCCTGGCCTATTGGGAGGCCGGTGAGTTTACGTTGGAGAGCTACCTGTCAGGTCTGCTTACGGCGGTATCT
>JBKJYI010000398.1:0-3173 GCA_046715855.1 Phycisphaerae bacterium | reverse complement strand
ATCAAGGCGTTGGCACCAGGGCTGCCGTCTTTTGGAACGGTAAACGAATGGGCGCCAATTCGGTCGCTGACCCCGCGTTGCCAAAGGGTCTTAACGACAAGAAGGTCTAACTGTGATGTGGTTTTTGTCACCGAACCGATCCGCCAAGCCCGTTACAGCCTACCTTCCTGCCGTCTCTTTGACCAACTTGGCGCGCCACCCTCACGGGGGGAAGCAGATCGCGGCGGGTGAGCGGATGAAGGACCGGTGCGGTGGCGGTCGTGGCGCGCGCATGTTCATCAAGATTCCCAACGTGGCGAACTCACGGGCGCCGTGGCCGGTCAGTCGCACTGCAATCAAAGTTCCTTCAAACTTTTCCGCACACGCGACGAGAATGATTACGATGCAAAGCGTCCATTGCTCCAGTCCGCTGATTAGGCTGATTTGCGTTCTCATGCCGGTGTAGGCGAAGAAGGCCGGGAGGAACAGCGTGACGTCAATGTCTTTCAGTCGGTGCGTGAGGTCGCCGGCGATCATGCTGTCGTGCGGGATGATGGCTCCTAGCGGAAACGCACCAAAAAGAGCGTGAATGCCGATCGATTCGGTGATCAATGCGGAGGCGAGCAGAATCGCGACAATAAGCGCAATGACGCCTTGTGGAAGCCTACTTCCTTCATCCACTTTGCGCGACAGTCGATCGAATATGGGGCGCATCACGAAGACCAAGAGCAGATTAGGCTTGATTAGTCTGAGTTGAGGCCCAATTGAGCATCAGGTAGAGGATGTGGAGCGGGGGCTCGTTTCCCCCGTCCCATCGTGTCCCCAGTTAGTCCCCAGTAAATGCAGTTTTAGAGCGGCTCAATGGGTCAAGAGTGGTCTGATTGAGTCTGACTCATAAGCGGTGCATTCACCGGGTGTTTATGGGTTAAATACTTGTCCTTTAACAACTTGCAAAAAACGCGGGAAACGGAATTCGATTCCCCCCGCCTCCATTCTTCGTTAACTGGCTGGAAACGGTCTAAAACACGATCGGAGCAAGGTTTACGGCGAGACCGACCAGACCACTCTAGACCACCGGAAACCACCGGAAACCGCGTTTTGTTGGCAGTTTGTTGGTACTCCACTCTCTATCCGCGACCATCGGTTCCCGGATAGAAGGCGAGGCTTGAAGGACGAGTGGAGATGCGGCCCTCGTTCGATTGTCGAGTTCTCTGACGGGGAGGGTTACGAGGAGGTCGAAGTAACCAACCACGCACAAGACCGTTGTGGTGGGCGTCATGGCGGCATTGGCGATAAGGGTGCGATGCAGCTCCCATCGCCCAAGATAGTCGACCAGTGAGTAGTAAATGAAGACCTCGTTGCTGCCGATGAACCATTCCGCTTCGACGCGATGAGCGACCGAGCCATCATCAAGGCGGCGGGCGAAGCGAGTGTCGGGGTCGGCATTCATGTCAAACACCCAGATCGACGAGTCTCGAGACAGCAGAAATGCAGGCGTCTTGTGCATCTCCAATGTGAAATAGGTCCGGCCGCCGGCGGCGAAGGGCTCGACCGAAACCATGTATTGATACTCGGCACCCGCCGGTGGGGTCAGCGTGAGGATTCGGTCATAAAAAGAACCTCCAAGGTTCCGGTAAATAGCAAGTTCGGTCTGGTTGACATTGGCGAAGAACAGGACTTCGTTGTCAAACTCCGGGGCCCGGAACGGGAACATGTCAACTTTTTCGCCACCATCGTTGGTCAGGATTCGCGATTCACCGGTCGCGGCATTAGTCTTGGCGATCTCACGCGAACCGTCGACATCCAATAGGTAAATGAATTCGTCGGTTCCGGGGATCCACCGCGGGCCTGAGACGCCGCTGAGGATTTCCGGCATGAGCAATTCGCTCCCAGGGCTTCTTTCATCTGTAGATGCCCACGAGAAGTTTGTAGAAGGCCCGCGTAGGTAAAGCAGGCTCACCGATTCCAATTCCGGGTTCGCCGACGGGCATACAGTGCGCCGCGGCATCACGCCGCCGGTAATCCGCTCCGTCTTCGCGACGCCGTCCTCTAGCCTTGAGCGCCAGAGTTGCAAACCGAAGTTGTACGTCTTTGTGAAATATACGCTCGCTCCGGTGCTGTCGCGCCCAAATTCAGGGCCTTGCGCAGTCGAAACCAGCGGTGCAGCGCCGGTCGCCAGCAGGTAATCCTTACCCGATGCCGTGACAAGAAGCCCGGTTTGGGGATCAATATCGCCGACCCAAACTGACCCCACATGCGTCTGGAAAACGATCTGTCGTTCGCGACTCGAGAATTCGGGATCGATGTATTGTGTCGTCAGCACACCGATAGGCACGTCTTGTTTCGAGACGGCTTCGCCCATGTTTTTTTGGCCGCCCCTCGACAGTGCGGCCATGGTGTCGTCGGATAGATTTGGGCTGTTGGAAATGGGCGAGTTGCCTCGCAACGGCACGCGTTCTGTCGTGAATTGCGCTTCGGCGGTCATCGATGCGGAAATGACCGCGCTGACCAACAGGATGGCACTGCGTGAGTAGTCAGAACACCGGGCGGTATTGAATGGAATGTGTGCGCGCATGGCTACCTCTCTTCCTTTGTTTTGGGTCCTTTTTGAGGATTGCGAACGACCCGGTTTGACATCAGCGCCAGGGAACGGCGCCGAACTCACCGGCTCGTGCCAGACAGGCACCGTTCAAAGGTGTTTATGCGCTGCAGCGAAATATCTGTCGCGCGGAAACGGCCTGCGAAAAGCTAGATCGATTGAGTTGCGGCGGTAGGTGAAAATGGCACGACTACGAGGGGCGTGAGCCCGACAATCGTCGTATGGCAGAGATGATCGCTTTGATGATGCCGTCCGGAGGAGGGCCGGGCGAACGACTAAGAGTCGACAAGTCTTCCAGCCTGAGCGCTTACTGCTCGATTGATGGCGCCTCTTTCATGGCCTATTCACCGCGAAAAGCATGTTTATTTGCGAAAAGCAGACGACGTGACCGCCCGGCTCACGGATGGCGATCTCCGTGGCGCCGTAAAGTGTTTTTCGCATTGGCATGACCACCTCGACACCCTGCAGTCGGCCCAAAACCTCGGGCAATGATTCCACTTCCAGATACAAAACAATTCTCGGCTGGGCCCGGGCTGGTTCAATGGCTGGCAAGTCGTTGTTCGAATGCCACTGTTCGTGAACCACGATTTCGACG
>JBKJYI010000397.1:0-6532 GCA_046715855.1 Phycisphaerae bacterium | reverse complement strand
CACGCGGAGTCAGCATGGTGTAATGGCGGCGGGCTACGGAATGGGCCGCGAATTCCCGCTTATGTTGAAGATCGACCTCGATAGCTCGCAAAATGCACTTGCGTATCGTCGATTCACTGATGGGCTTCATCACCACGTCGGAGACGCCGGCCTTCATCAATTCCACCGCAGTGGCTACGTCCAGCTCATCGGCGATGAAAACAATCTGAATCCCCGGCGCGTCCGCCTGTACTACATCAACAAGTTCCCAGCCTCCACGGTCCGGCATGTTGAAATTCGCGACGGCACAACCTGGTAGGGATGGATCAAACTGCTCGAGAAAGGCAAGCGCGGTGGCAAAGCGTCGAACCTTGAAGTGGCTCGTGTCCGCGGCGTGGACCACCAAAGCCGAAGTAGCGTCGTCACAATCGATTAGAAAGATGCAAACTTGTTCGAGTTCAGGCCACATGATTTCGACTTCCTCCGAAAGTGACAGCATTTCATCGTCGAAATTCACTGCCCACATCAGCTAGAGGATACCCCTACGAATCGATGAAATCAACCTCGTAAGATTACTCGCACTTACCAAGTAGATTATTACCAACACAGGGAATTGGAGCATGAACAATCCTTCACCACCAGTGCCATTAACGTGGCACTCAGAACGCCCGGCAAAAAAATTTCTTGATTACCCAGAGTCAAAAAACATCGTTGGTTTTTGGTCCTAAACCGCTGCGACTTTTAGATTTGCGAGTTCGAGTTCTTCGTCTTAGCATCGGAACAGTCAGCAGTTGGTGGACCGAGTAATTAAATGAGGCGATCGTGAAGAAAACTTCATTCGTTGTCAGCGTTCTGTTGGCGCCATGTGGGATTCTTCTTGGTGCGCCCGGTTGTGCGAGAGACGTGCGCGTGTCCGCAAACCAATTACGGTCACCAGCCCCGCGCCTTATACCCGGCGCGGTGAGTATTTCGCAGCCTCGGTACATGAGCCACATCAATATCCTTGCTCACGATCAATTTGAAGGTCGCGGTACTGGTTCACGCGGAATCGATCTGGCTGCGGGCTACATCGCCGGCCAATTTGCCGCGCTTGGCATTTCACCCGGCGGCGACCAGGGAACGTATTTTCAGACTTTCACGATTCCAGGCGACCCGAAGATAAGCAGCCTCACCAGCTTGACCATCAATGATAGTCCAACAACTCCGAAGCTTAAAAGCGACTATACGCCGCTCAGTTCGACGGCCGAAGGCCCTTTTGAAGGCGTATTGGTCTTCGCGGGGTATGGCCTCACAGTCCCCGAAAAGGAATACGATGATTACGCCGGGCTGGACGTGAAGGGCAAGGTCGTTCTGATGTTTCGAGGTCAGCCCGAGCAGTTGCGTGGGGAGGGCCAGCCTCGCGAGCGGGCTTTGTTCGATCGCAAGATCGAACGTGCCGCAGAAGCCGGGGCCGTCGCGGTCTTGTTTGTGAATACGGTCCCAACTGCAAACGGCGATGACTCGCTGATTCCGTTTGGCCGACGGGGACGAACAGGGCGATTGCCGGCCATGCACGTCAGCCGGTCGGTCGCCGACGAGCTGCTCGCCGAGGCGAGCAAACCTTCGTTGCCGGCGTTGCAAGAAGCCATCGAGCGAGGGGAAAACGCGTCGACCGAGCTGGCTGGAGTTGTGGTAGCAGGCAACGTTGCGATAGAGCGCGAAGACTGGCCCTCGCGCAACGTTGTGGTCGTTGTCCCGGGCAATGGAGCGGGCGCCGATGAAGTCGTCGTACTCGGTGCGCATTACGACCACCTCGGAATTCGCGAGGGACAAATCTATAACGGGGCTGATGATAATGCCTCCGGCTCGGCCGGCGTTATTGAGGTTTGTGGAGAGATCGCCAAGCTTCCGGTTCGCAATCGAACGCTGCTCTGCATTACCTTCACCGGCGAAGAAATCGGATTGCTGGGCAGCGAGCACTTCGTCGAAAAGCCCACCGTCCCCATCACCTCTATCGTGGCGATGATCAACATGGACATGATTGGCCGCTGGACGCCAAACGTCGAAGCCAATGAGCTGGCGATTCAGGGGCTCGGCACGGGCGATTCGTTTCCGAACTTGATTCGCCGCCGCGCTGACCAGGCCGGCATTCATTTTCTGCCCGACCAAAGTGCCAAAGGACCCAGCGATCATGCTTCCTTTTACGCGGCCAAGATTCCATCGCTGTTTTTCTTCACCGGTGTTCACTCCGACTACCATCGCCCCGGCGACGACGTGGAAAAAATCAACGCCGCGGGCGGCACGAAAATCGCCACCATGGTCGCGTACATCACGCTTGACCTGATCAATGCCGAATCCCCGCCGAAGTTCGCCAAAGTGGAGACGGCCCCGCGTGTCTTCCGCGGCCCGCCGCCAAGCCCGGTAGTGATGGGTATCGTGCCCGACCAAAACGGAGCCGGTCCGGGGTGGCTTATTGCAGCGGTCGTGCCGGAGGGCGGCGCGGCCAAAGCGGGAATGAAAGACGGCGATCGAATTCTCTCGGTGGATGGAAAAACGATCACGGGCTTGAGCGATTACTATACGGCTACCGAAAAAAAGAAAGCCGGCGACGCGGTAGCAGTTGTTGTTCGTCGCGGTGCGGAGGAGTTAACCCTGCAAGTGGAACTCGCGGCAAGGCCTTAAACCGGCCGTCACAACACACACCATTGCATGCTATTCAAAATCCGCGTCGGTTAAACCTACGTTGAATTCTACATCCGTGGTGATGAATTCACCCAGCGCTCGTTGCTTCTGCTCGTCGGCATAGGACCACACGGCCGTTGGCGTCAACCATTCCGCGTCGATAAAAAAAATCGCCAGCCGATCCGGAAACGTTTCACCGCCTGCGGAATATGGGAGTCGACGCTCAAGAATGTATTGGGCCCGACCCTCATAATCGCCGCGCCCGGCGTACTTCAGACTGAAGGCGGGATCGCCCCTGGCCTCCTCGCAAAGTCGAATGGCACGCTCCAGCGTCTTGCGGAACCCGAATTGATCAACCGAGCGCGAGGACGATTTCTGAAATTCATTGCCATGAATGTCGAGCTTGAGACCGCCCGGCACAACAATGCCTCCAAACCCGCTCGGCACGACCAAAGCCAGCTGTCGGCCATCTTTCACCCAGCGATCTTGAACATAACTGATCCTTTTGGCGCCGGCGGGGTTTTCCAACCAGGTCATGTCCACGCTGTAGGGATTCTCGCGAAACTTGACGGCGATAACCTGCTGCTCACCCAAGCCGCCTCCCGCGCCTTCGCGCATGTTGAACTTGCAGCGGTAGTCGCGCACATTATCAAGATAATGCTGCTGGCAGGTTCGTAGGAACTCCAGCGAGTTACTCTTCGCCAATTCGTCATGCGACTGCTGTGCCTCTACATCGGGTTGCGCTGCAGGCGCGTGGCGCGCTTCGGACGGCGCCATACGCTGCGCTTTTGGTTTGGCAGCACAACCCCCGAAAAGGAACAATGTCGTAAGGATTCCTGCTCGTGCTCGTGCTGACAAAAAAACCCCTTTCTCGAAGATGCTGGAGAACAATTACAAACCGTCTCCGTCCATGCCCCGCGGGATGGTTATGTCCATCATAGTTCCCTTGCCGACGTCGGATCGCACACGAATCGTCCCGCCCATGCGCTGAATGATGCCGTGAGCAATGGCCAATCCCAGGCCTGCAGCCCGCCCGTGGATCGTTGCCAGCGAACCTTTCGTTGTCCAGAACGGTTCGAACATTCGTGAGATGCCGGCCTCGTCCAACCCCTTGCCGGTATCAGAGATCGATACCACGATCGATCGGTCTTCGAGCCGCGCCGCCAGGCCCAGCACGCCGCCTTCGGGCATGGCTTCAACCGCGTTTTGAATGATGTTGCGAAGTACGATTTGCAATTGCTCGCGCGGCGCGGGCGTGACCGGCAAATTACCGATCGAAACGACAAGCCGGATATTGCGCCCTGCAAGAGTAAATTCCGTCTCGTCCGCGAGCCCGTTCAACAATTCGGTGAGGTCGCTAAGGTCGTCTTCATGCGGCCCGCCTTCGGAAAAGGCCAGCAGCCCGTTGACCAGGGCGGACGTTCGCACCAGCGCCCGGCTCACCTGATCGAACACGCGGCGAGTAATGGCCGGATCATTGCTCTGGTTGGCATAATCGATGCTCGTGACGATCCCGCCGAGCACATTATTAAAATGGTGCGCAACCGCGCCGGCCATTTCGCCGAGCGCCGCCATCTTTTTGCTCTCATCCAAATCCAATTGGAGAGAGAGGCGCCGCGTGATGTCCCGAACACAGACGGAAACTCCCGACCGATCCCCACTGGACGACAAGATGGGCGCTACGGCCGCGGCATACTCCCGCAAGTTCCCACTCGAGTCGCGATAGTCGAACTCAAATTCGCTTCCTTCGCCTAGTTCGATGGCACGACGCAGAAAGCGTTCGGCGATGGCGCGCCTTTCCGCCGGAAAAACCGAAATGATGGGAACTCCGCGCATCTGCTCGGCGCCAGCCCCGAAGAGCCGCCCTGCCGCCGCGTTCCACACGGTAATATTCAAGTCAACATCGGTCGCCATGACCGCCACGCCAAGTTGGTCACAAAGCTCGCGATAAAAAGTTTCGCCAGCGACGAGTTCTGAAACGGACGAGACCTGGTTCATAGAGGTGATCGCTGTTGTGACAGAGTCTGGTAAGGCAGCGGTGCCAAAAATGTCAGACGCACCGTCCCCTCTCCTTTACCGTTCGCCAGAAACTGCGAACCAACAAGATACTCATTCTTCACTTCGTCCCGGGGGCCAAGCACAAGAAACTCGCCGGGGTGCATGGTCAGCACCGACGTGAGATCAGCAAAGCGATGCCGCTCCTGATCGGGCACCTGGCGCATCACGCCATCGCGCTGCTCCCAGATCATTTCGCCGCTCTCGCGAGTGATTTCAAAGCTCACTCCCAGGTCAGTGCAGCCGTCAAGCTCAGGGTGTAGGGCATAATCAACGAGGAGAATTTTCTCCCCGCCCGGAAAAGATTTGCCGACAAGCCGCCCGTCGGCCTGGTAGCTGAAGATCGATGTGCCCTCTTCAACGGAACCCATCGGCACAGGCAGCGCGCTGCCGCGCTGGGGGAATAACTGGTTCGACGTGATTTTGGCATCCCCCGCGTCCAGGATCGTTTGAATTGCCGGCCATGATGCGGGCGAGGCCGTTCCTAACCGCACGCCATTTCGCGCCAAGAGCTGCATCTGCTCGGGCTTTAATCGAAGTTCATCAACGTGGTTCCAGATTTTGCGAGCATCGCCGGCATCCTTGCCCGTAAACTCGGCATTCATCACTGTGAACGCGATATCCACAATTCGCGTAGGCGTCGAGACGGCTGTTTGCGCCATCGGCGGAGCAAATAGCGCTTCGGCGCCGACCGGTTTCACACCGACTGCTTCCGGTTCGGGTTTTTGTTTCAACGCGGGTAAGGTCGCACAGCCAACGCCGGAAATACTTAAGAGCCAAAAGCATGGGACGCGGCGGGATTTTGTCCTAGATGCCACAACGGGATCGTAAGGAATCAAATTTTCTCGTCAAGAATTTGCTCGTAGGCTTGCGAACCATTTTTGTCTTGACATTCAGTACCTGTTTTAATTACATTCTTAATTTATCGTCTGTCTTTTCCCCTATTCCGGGCACCGAAGTGGAGTGGAAGGAAGTTACTCGAATGAGTTATCGATCCCTGTTTCAGTTGGCGGCTCTCAGTATTGTTTTTTTGCCATGCACGGCCTCCAGCTACGCCCAACATAATCCTCGAGTCGGCCCTTCGGGTTCCTGGCGCGATGCTCCGACCACCGGGGAGTTCGGTGCAGTCTCCGCAAACGGGACAGATGTTTCTCTGGGAGGAACTCGAGAATCCTGCATTGCTATAAATCCTTTGGACCCCTCCAACGTGGTATATTCTTCCTTGTTTCAGTCGCGCACATCGACAACCGGCGGCGTGAATTGGACTCCGGGCGTTTCGAACGTTGTGCCCGCCGGCTACAGCCAGGACGGGGATCCAACACTTGCTTTCGATGATCAAGGACGATGGTTCTACGCGTATCAAGGCCGGCATACTGCCTCGGGCGGGGCCGATGAATTCATCAGCCTCATGAACCCCATCTCCGGGGCAAGAATCAGCGGCCCGGTCAAGATTTCAACTTCGGGCTCTACGGGCGCATATAATGATAAGCCCTGGCTCGCCATCGACCGTTACCCATCAAGCCCTTTTGTCGGTCGCATGTACCTAGTGCCGTTTCCAAAAAGGTCGATCGATATTTGTTAAATTAGAGAATTTGCGCCATGGCGTTTTTTGGTATAGATGGATTGCCACGTGTTGACATGGATGTCGTTGTAACATGTGGAGACTCATCATGTGCCTTTACGTTCGCAACATCACCCTATCCGAAGGCCGAAGATTGCAGCGTCTGGTTCGAAGCGATCCCAACCGGATCAAGATGCGACGTGCGCAGGTTATCCTTGCCTCCGCGCAGGGATCGAAGGTTCCAGACATTGCGAAACGACTTTACTTTTCCGAGGC
>JBKJYI010000396.1:0-9053 GCA_046715855.1 Phycisphaerae bacterium | reverse complement strand
CCTATGTAGTCAACCGGCATCGAACTGCGGTTCGCCCGTCGGGCACCTAGCGAAATCCGTGCGAGAAAAACGTAAGTCCAAACAAATACCGTACTTAGCAACCGGAGTCAAGCAGAGAATCATGTTTTTCTTTTGCAAAAAACCCTTTAGCCACTGCCTTTGGTATTGGCATCGGGTGTCGGTTTCATGTTCGTGCCTGGTTTTTGACAGCACTTGGGAATGCACGGTGGGCTGGTGCCGGTCTTGGGTTTCCCGCTGCACCACGAAGACCACTTCGTGGAATGCTCCCCGAAAGTTAATTTTTCGTAGAACTCAGACATTTTCACGAGAGCATGCTCCGCCAGATCGAGAATTTTTCCGGCTCGCGGATCAGTGGGTTTGAAATGTTGCCGCCAGGACTTTGCCGCTGGACAGGAACGTTGTGCACGGGCTTGGGTCGGATGGCCGGCGACGTTTGGAGTCGGGGCCGCAGTCGAACCACATGGAGTTTGACAGCACTGTCCCACAGAGTGTGCGGGAAAAGCCAGCGCCAGCATGGAAGCACCCAACAGGGTGGCTCCCACTTGCATGTACTTTCTGTTTCGATCCATTCCAAGTTCCTTTCTGTATGCGAACGGCCGCGGAGCGTCTTCATTTTCAGCAGCAAGCGCCGCTGCTTTCACCACAACGTTTCTCATACGCACAGAGCAGTTCGGTAATCGCCTGAATCACAGCCTCGCGGCTGGCGGGAGGGACGTTTTCCAGGACTCGTTCATACTCCTCCACGAGTCCCCGCTGAATTCGAGCAACCAGCGTCCGGCCTTTGGCGCTGATTTGCACCCGGCAGACCCGGCGGTCTTCGGGATCATCGACCCGGCGTACCAAGCCGCTCTCCACCAGAGCGTCGACCACGCGGGTTATCGAACTGATCTTGAGCCGCAGATGGCCGGCCAGATCGCCCATGGTCATGGATTCGCGCTGGTTCAGCGCCTCGAGGGCATAACACTGGGAGACGGAAAGGCCATGGCAGCAAATCTGCTCGCGGTCGCGGAATTGGTATTGCCGGAGCATGTCCGAGAACGCGCTGTAGAGGCGCTCCGCCTGCCGGCTCAGTTCGCTCCCTTTGTTTGTGCTGGGCAATGTTTGCATCGCACAAATATACGATAATACAACCAGATGTCAAGTTTCTGAATCGTTTTCGTGTCGGTATCGATCGGAAAGGCGGTTGCGGCCGTCAGTCGCAGTTGCCGGTCATGAGCTCGCCGAGTGGGACGTAATCAGACAGATCAATTTTCCCGCCGCCGCTGAAGTCAGCGAACGAGCACTGCGGAGTGACCGGCGCGAAGCCGCTGAAACAGTTCTGGAAGATGGAAAGATCGTGCAGCGTAAAGCCCGCCTGGCGATCAAGATCCCAGAACGAGGGATGGGACACGTGCGGGCAAGGGTCGCATGGGTCGCCGAGACCGTCATTGTCGCTGTCTTGTTGCGATGGATTGGCGGTGCTCGGGCAGTTGTCTTCGCAGCTGAGCACTTCGTCAGAATCCGGATCGACCTGCCCTGAACCAACCAGGTTGACGGTCATGGATGATCGGCCTTGAGTGGCCTCAGACCATGCTGTCGGCAGATCGTCGGCCAGTTTGTTGATCGCGAGCTTATCCGAGGGTGTCAATGTCTCATCGGAACCACGGATGACTACCAATAGGGCAGTAAGTTGAGAAACGGACGGATCAATGGCTGGTATGCGCTGCCCTGTCCCTTCGTAATAGGCGGCGTCGCGCAGCGTCAGACTAGAGATCAGGTCGTCGAGCCCGATTGCATGGTTCGGCCCCGGCGGCCCCGTGCCCGGATCTTCGTAAACCTCGTACGAGACTGGTTGTGCTTCGGCGTAGGTCATCAGTCCCATCGCATAGAGATCGAATTGGTTGAATCTCGGATACGTCGGGGCGCTGTACATCATCCCCGGCATCTGCGGGTCCACCCAGTTCCACGACCAGTGGCCGCAACAGGCGCCGAGCCAGGCAACCGGATCGCCGGCCTGCCATTCCCTTGGTCCTTGTGATTGCTGGGCCCAGAAGACATTCCAAGCGTGGCCCATTTCGTGCATTGCACTGAGTACACCGAAATTTGGCGGTTCATTATCTTCGACCAGGCTAACCGAGTTCATGTGCGGTGCGAGGAGGAGTCGCGGCCAGGACGCGAAATCGCTCGGCGAGCCAAACTGCGAGTTCGGCAAGCCGATATTCTTGGCCGGGGCTTGAATCCCGCGCGGGCCGGAATGAATCCAGCCAGGCACTTCCTGCACGGAGTACATAAGGACGAAGTCATATGTCGAAGGGTCGACCAGGCATCTGAGGTCGCCAAGGATTTGCTCGGTGACGAATACGCCCGGTTGGCTGCGCAAGGGTTGGGTTGGATTAACCGGTGAATGCACGTCGAAGACCGACGAATATTCCAAGACGATGGCCGCGTCGTCTATTAGGTCCCAGGAAATGAGCGGGCTTTGTGATGCGGCTATTCTCCCGTATTGAAGGTCGGCTTCCGAATACGCGCAAAGTGGCGGCTGCGATGATTGCCCGAAGAGCGTGGCTCCCCGCGTGACGCAGAGCAGGGCAACGAGCAAGAACCCATGAATTGGCCTGGATGGCTGGACCAAATTTCCCCTTCAAGAATCTTGACCCCTTTGGATGTGCGTTTGTGCCAAATCGGCTCTGCGCAAAGGATGTCAGTCATTATAGCAGGTACCGGCTCCAGAGTGCAGGTGCCGGTGACGGACACGGCGTCCGCCATGCCCGGATCAACTTCCGATAATGTTCGCGTGATCAGCCGTGCGGGACAAAAGTGGCCGCTACAATCATGTTGCGGTCCAGGACTACGGACTCGGGATTGCGGTTACTCGAAAGGTTTCCGTTCCAGGCCGCGAATCGCCAGCCGGGCTCGGCTTGCGCAGTCAGTTCCAAAACCTCGCAGGCCTTATCGGCAGCCGGAGCCACGAGTTTCTGAACGCTTCCGCGACCCTCCACCTGAATCGTAATCGTGAAGTTACTTTGCGGCTTCCAGGTGGTGCGATGGACCGGGTCCACGCGGAGTGATTCGAGGTAGCGTCCGTGGCGGCCCTCGGAGAACGACCTCGTGAGGCATTCGCACAGGTATTTAACATGCGGATTGAGCCTGGATTCGGCCAGAATCATTTGTACGCGGTCGCTGATCGCCGTGCCGCTCTGCCGCGCCCGCCGCGAGAAGAGCTTCATGAAACATTCTTTGAGGGCGGCGATGTCCTGCTCGGAATACCCACAGCGCTTGAGCCCCACACCATTGATCATTCGCACTTCCGACCGGGTCCCGCGGGCTGCGACCATGACCACGAAGGGCGGCACGTCGGCAGCCACCCGCGTCATACCGCCGATGAAGGCGTGCTTGCCGATGGTGACGAAGTGGTGGACGGCACTGTGGCCGCCCATGTTGACGTTGTTTTCGACGTGAACGTGTCCGGCCAGCTGGACATAGTTCGCAAAAACGCAGTGATTTCCGACGATACAGTCGTGGGCGACATGGACCCCGATGAGAAAGAGATTGCGGTCTCCGATGCGGGTCACTCCGCCGCCATTGCCGGTGCCGGGGTGGACCGTGACCATTTCGCGGAAAATGTTGTTCTTGCCGATTTCGAGGGTGGTTCTCTCCCCGGCGAATTTCAGGTCTTGTGGCTGAGTGCCCAGGATGGCCTGCGGATAAACCTCGCACCCTTCGCCGAGGTAAGTGTGCCCTTCGATGGTGACCTGGTGATGAATGCGGCAGCCGTCGGCGATGCGGACGTGCGGCCCAATGATCGCATAAGGACCAATTTCAACGCCCTGCCCGATTTGGGCCCCGTCGCAGATTATCGCTGTTGAATGTATGCCCAAGCCAACCACCTCTTGCCCGCGGCAGTAATCTACACGACTGGAGGTCGTTGAAGCAAGGGTTCCGGTCGGGTCTTGGGCTTGCCGGCTCAAAAAAAGGCGGGATGAAGTCCATTCTTCATCCCGCCACTGAGTCAAACAACTTCTTAATCGGCGCAAGGTCCTGCGTGATCAATGGCGACGCCGGCCGCTGCGGCCTCGCAGGCATTGCCGTAAGTCGTACCGTCGCATCCGCAAACTGGCTCATGAATGTCCGGGCAGGCGGTTGGAATCGGCCGGCATCGACCTTCGTTGTCGGCTATGTGGCACTCGCCAGGTGGGAATTGGCAGAATTGGCCTTCCGGGCAGGCCACCCCGGCGATTCCGCCACAAACTTCGTGGCAGGGGCCCGGATGATCGATCGAAACTCCGGCCATCGCCGCTTCACAGGCGTTGCCGTATGTTTCGCCGTCGCAGCCGCAAACCGGATGGTAGACCATAGGACAGGCCTCGGGGACCGGGGCGCAAACCCCCTGGTTGTCGGCCACCTCGCAAGTCCCCGGCGCGAAGAGGCAGAACTCGCCTTTGGGACAAGCGACTCCTCCAATACCGCCGCAAGGCGGGCAACCTTCCTGGATACAGTGCTCGATGAAAGCGTGGACGCGCTGGCGGCATTGCTCCGGTGATCCGCCTTCCGCGAGACAGAGGCGGCCCAATGCCTGCCCGAGGTAGGCACAGCGTTCTTTGCAACCCGTCGGGACGTTGCAATGTTCGGTCAGACATTGGATCAAAGCCGCACGGGCGCGAGCGGCGCAGGTCTCGACCGGTTCGTGGGCCTCGATGCAGGTATTGAATTCGTGGACGGCGTTATGTTGGCAGCGGATTTCACATGTCGGGGCTGCATTGCAGGTTTCCTCGATGCAGCGAGCCAGGGACTCATGTGCCGCGGTCCGGCACTGTTCCTGGGTTCCTCCGTTGTGGCGACATTCGCGGTACAACTGTTGGGCGATCATGCGGCACTTTCGCTCGCACGATTGTTGGGCGGTGCTCAACCGTTCGGTGGCACCCAAAGAGAAGGAACTCATCCAAAAAAGACAAATTGCGAAACTGATGCGCTTCATGATTTCTTCTCCAACAAGTGCGGGAGTCCACCACTCGAAAAGCGTATTGGGAATCGCTCGTATCGACTTTCCGGCCTGCACCCCGCAAGCCAGTTCTCGATGGACCTGTCCCATGATACTCGACAAGGATTTTTGATGGCAAGCTCGCATGCCGGCGATACGTTGGTCCACGCCCGTGGGACTTTTTCATCCGGGGAGCGGGGATTCGGCTAGCGACGCGCATCCAGCTGTTCGAGTTGACAATCGACCCTGTGGAGTTAGAGTCCGTTTCCCGCTTTTGGGCTCATAGCTCAGTTGGCTAGAGCGCGTCGCTGATAACGACGAGGTCCGAGGTTCGAGTCCTCGTGGGCCCATTGCGGTAAGTAGGGACGAACACTTGATTTAGCGTACGTGTTCGCGTTGGATCGTGCGGCTGCGAAAGCAGAAATCCCGGTAAACGACCGGATGGTTTTGGGAGACCGATTTAAGTTCAAAGTACACCGTCGGGAAACCCATCGTACACTGCCATCAGCCGCGCCGCGCAAACTGCCTGGCGTAATTGCTATCTCGCCTCCAAAAAGGCTTCGAGTCTGGCGATACGGGCCTCCAGTTCCGTGATCCTGGCGTCTTTTTCCGTTTTAAGTTCCTCCAGGCGATTTCGCTGCCCATCAATGATTCCCTGTTGCTCCTGCACGGCCTTGATCAGGACGGGGATTAATGTTGTATAAGTCATTGCCCAGGGAGTCTCGGGATTCGCTTCGTCCTTGACTACGGCCTCGGGCACGATGGGCTCGACCTCCTGAGAGATTAAGCCCAAATGTACGGTAGAGTCGGAATCCTTCTTCCACTTGAAGCTGACCGGTCGTAGTGAAAGCAGTTCCTTCAGGCCGTAGTCCAGCGGGGCCACGTCCTTTTTCTGGCGGGCATCCGACGTCTGAATGAACGCATTGGCTGCCCAAATTGTCTTCCAACGGTGCGTCGCATCGCCAAAAGCCGCATAGTTATCGTTAACTGGCCAGAAGTTGGATACATCAACGTTTAGATAAAAAGTGTCGGCACTGGGATGTTTTCGAAATTCGAGTGCGGTACTGTTAGATCCATCTTGGTGATAGCGAATCTGGAGATGCCCGCCGGCGCTGGCGTCGCTGCGGATTCCCCATTGGGCCGTACCATTTTCTGTAAGGTACAAGATCGGGTCCTGCCCCGCGAGGCTGTCGATGCTGATCGCCGTATGAATGCCGGCGCTGGATTGCCGAAACCGGGCCACTGATTCGCCCGTTGTCGGCTTCACCACGTCAAGCCTCGTGGCCGGAGCGCTCGTGCCGATTCCCAAGTCGCCGTCTCCGGTGATACGCATGCGCTCGGTGAAGCCCGCACTGCTGCCAAATCCGAAGGCGATATCACTGGCCGCGACGTCGGTATGGATTTGGAGCAGCCCGCTTTGGATACCAAGTCCATAGTGGTTGCCGGACTGGCCCCACAGGCTGATCTTGTCCCCCAGAGCGTTCGCGAAAGTTAAGGGGAAACCGGGTGTTGAGGTCCCGATACCCACGAAGTTGCCCTGCGCATTGAGGGCTAGCGGTCCGCCGTAGGATTGGATCCACTTGTATGACAACTCGCCGTTCGATCCCAGCAGCAGGCCGTTGTTCGCCCCGGTCTGTGATGGAGGAGGTGAGGCAGCGCCTGTGATGTGCAGCCGGCCTGCGGGAAAGGCCGTGCCGAGGCCGAGGTTTCCGACTGAATCGAGCACCATGCGTATCTGATTGCCGCCATTGCGGAACTGGAGGCCATCGGTAGTGGGGGCACTATTGAAAAGAATTCCGCCGGCGGCACTGGGAATGACGGAGCCGGGACGGCCGAACAGAATCCCGCTTTCGTTGGCGTCGGGCGTTAGAATATTGATGTAGGCGTGGGTGCTGTTTTCCACCACCAATGGAGCATTGCCATTGGCGGCGATGGTCCCGGCTGAACCGCGAAAGACATGGAGATTAGCCTCCGGCGCTGAAGTTCCGATTCCGACATTGCCGGTATTGCCGACGAACAGAGCGTCAACCGGGCTGCCATCGGCAGCGTTCAGAGAATGACCATCGGCAGTGCTGGCAGTAGTTTGCAATGTGCCGTCAGGAAATTTGAGTCCGTCGACACCTGCGGTGCCTCCGAGGTGTAATCTGGCGGTTGGTGTTGAAGTTCCGATTCCGACAAAGTTGCCCATCAGATTGAGTGAAAGAGGACCACCGTAGGATTGGATCCATTTGTACGACGAAGTTCCATTGGACCCGAGCAGGAGGCCGTTGTTTGCTCCAACCTGTGACGGAGGCGGTGGGGCAGCGCCGATGATATGAACTCGGCCGCCTGGGGTGGCCGTGCCGATGCCGACATCACCGATCGCATTGACGGCAAGAGCGTCGATTGGATCGCCGTCGGAAGCATCCAGTGAATGCCCGTTGGGCGCGTTCATTGCATGAATGGCATAAGGCGCAGGTATGATGGGTTGGCGCGGCGAAAGAACCGTATATACGCCCGAAGCGCAGTCCCCCGCAGCGCCGCCGGCACGCACCGCGACCTCCAGCTCGCGAGCATTTCCATCGAAGATGCTGCCGAAGTCGAGGTCTACCGTAAACAGTCCGTTAATCACCTCCACCCCGTCAAAACAGAGTGGGCCGGAGACGACAGCCGCGGAGTCATTGAACAAACGAAATCGCAGGTCGAATGCGCCGTTGGCTGGCGCGCCGTCCTGCTTGAGTTGGCCTTGGTAGGTGAAAGCCTCTTCCACCGCTGCCGCATTGAGCAATGCAGGACAAAGCATGCTCATCGCGAGCGCAGTAATGAAATATGACTTGAAACGATTCTTCATCTTTCCTTCCCCTTCCGACCTACGGATATGACGCCGAGCCGCCGCGCAAAGCAATCGCAGTGTCACATTTGACTCTCACGCGGTGCTTCGATTGATGCCGATTATACGAATCTGTAGAGGTTCTTGTAAATCGCCGTGCCCTGCCTTGAAAGTTAGTTATAGGCCGCTCGCAAAGCGAATACTCGCGAACGAAGCATCAGGGTCATACCTCTGCCATTTTGCTGATAGCGACGAGGTCCGAAGGCGTAAGGCCCATCTGCCCCCCTTTTTTGTCCCCCGAGAAATCGGGAATTCCCGCGCCCCCCTCGCCGCAATCCGCAGCGCCACCTCAATAGATTGGCATTACTTTCCCGTACACGGTTTTCACCATTGATTCACGCAACACGGTTGATAGTCACTGTAGATGCACCTGCGGGACGGCTCGCCGGCGAACTCTTCAAACTTCAACGGTGAAGGAGAATGCCATGAGACATACCACGACTATCGTCGGACTGCTCCTCGCTTGCGCCTGGGGCGTCGAAGTCAGGGGTCAAGGAAACACGGCTGGACAACCCAGTCCCGGAGGCGGGGTCAACCCGGGCCCGGGCGTAAATCCGAATCTGCCCACGAACCAACCTCCGGCCGATCGGCCCAATACAACGGGCACGGCGGACAGGCCCGACACGACCAGTCAGTCATTGCAAGGCTCGGGCTCGGATTTTGATCGACCGCGCAACTTACAACGATCATCAGACCTGTTGGGTCGGCCCATCACCCGTAACGGTCAGAACATTGGGCGCGTGGAAGACATGATGGTGGATGTCGACTCAGGCCGCATTGCGTACGGGATCAACTCGTTCGACAACGTGCGCGGGTCGGGCGACAACCTCTACCCCGTGCCCTGGTCAGCCGGGCGATTCTCCAACAATCGCTACGAACTTGACGTTCGCGACGACCGGCTACGAGACGCGCCGAGTTTCCCACGGGGTCAGTGGCCCAATTTCAGCAACGACCAATTCACCACCTCGACATTCCAGTCCTACAACCAGACGCCCTGGTGGAATGAAGTGAACACGCCGGCCTCCGCAGCAGCCAACAACAATACCGACCGGACCCAGAATCAGGCAGGCCCTACGGATATCGATCGGGGCAACCGGAGCAACGTCAGTGACCGAAACGGCACGCGGGGCTCCGACGCGCCCGGAAGTGAGCGAGTAGCCAGTGGCCGTAATACGGACACCAACACGACCGGTACCGACCGCACCG
>JBKJYI010000395.1:0-5464 GCA_046715855.1 Phycisphaerae bacterium | reverse complement strand
TCGAGTCCATGACGATCTTCCACGTGCATCCTGCGTCTCCTTTCGAAAGGCCTCGACGCATTGTGCACGAATTAAAGCCTGGCGCTAGGGCGCGCAATTATTTAGTGGGATTGGTATTAGACAACTATCGCGGAGATAATAAAAATCTCGCGAATAAAATTCGATCGGGGGGACTCGCGCTACCACTGCTCACAGAGCAGTGGTACACCTCGTTCCCCACAATCTGCGAGAATCTGCGTAATCTGCGGATTCGTGTCCGCGCTAGCGGTTACTGCCGAAGTTGTTGCCGTAAATGATGTAGACGTCTCCCGCGTCGGAGCGGCGGCCTGCGGCGGCGTCATCGCCGGGTGCGTCGGGGCCCTGCGGGAAGGTCAAGTCGATGAAATCCGCACGGGGGTTTCCGATGGCGATGTCGCCGAAACCGTCGTTGTTGATGTCGCCGATGAAGCCGACGGAAGTTGGGGCGGCCTCGTTGGGGCGGCCGGTGACGTAGGGGCTGAAGAAGACGATGCCCGGGAGTGCGTCGCTTCCCACGCCGCGATCAAGATCGGCCAGGTTCCACTGCGTATTGAATAGGTGGGTGCCGCCGAAGATCAGGTAGACGACGCCGAGGCGCTCGCGGCCGGCGCTGTCGCGGCGAACTTCGCCCGGTGAGGCGATGAGGATGTCGCCGAAGCCGTCCTGGTTGAAGTCGCCAGCTGAGCTGATGTCCCAGCCGGCGAGGTCGTTGGCGTTGCCCCCATAAAAGACGACTCCGGGAAGGTCGGTGGTGGCGATTTGGGTGATGTCACGATCGCCGTCGATGAAGCGTCCGCCGAAGACGACAGCGACGAATCCGTTGTCGGCCATGTCGGCGCAGCAGTTTCCGCTGTCCTGCCCGTTGGCGCATTCGGCTTCCACGGCACAGGCGCCGGAAAGGCAGCAAAAGACGCATCGGTCGTCGGCGTCGATGTCGGAGTCGTTGTCGTAGTCGAATGCCTTGCAGGCGTCGGAGGTGAACACGGTGGGGCCGAAGCGGACCTGGCAATCGCTGAAGGCGGCGAGCGAGAGGTCGCTGGCGTTGCCCAGGCCATCGCCATTGAAATCGCCGATGCACTGATTGCGGATGACGCCGCCGAAATCGGTGCGGGCGGAGGAGATGAACACGTCGTCAATCCGGTCGCCGTTTACGTCAAGCCCGGCGGCGGTCTTCAGGCCGAGTTGATCCGCGCGCCGCAGGCCGCGGATCCGGAGCATCGGAGATCGCAAAACCGGATCATCGGCAAGCTTTAGTTCAACCCCTCCGAAGATCGTACGCCCATAGACAATATATACCGCTCCGGTATCAGGCACCGCGCCCTTGTCGTTTCGCGGCGCGCTGCAAAGAATGTCACCGAGTCCGTCTTGGTTGAAGTCTCCAGCGGACTTTCCTCCGCCAAGAAAGTCGTCGATGTTTTCGGCGAAAATATCAAATGGTCCAGAGAGAGGGAAGAAGTGTCTTGGCGCGAAAGTATCCGGGTCGGTGGGATCCGAACAGGATCCAAACGGTGGCAGCCTGTGCTGATCCAGAAACGGGGTGACACTGGTGCCGCTCGCATCGTTGATGGTGCGGAAGGCCGGATCATTGAAGTTTCTACCCGGAAAAACGGTGATGCTGCCTTTATGCAACGTGGAATTAAGTTGCGGGCTCAGGAATCCCGCCGCATTTTCGAGGTCCGCGAGGTACCGTTCATTCCGCGGCGAGGAAACGATAATCTCATCCAAGCTGTCGCTGTCAAGGTCAGAGATGGAACTGATGTTCATTCCGAACAAATCTTCCCGCGGGCCCTCCAGTTGATGCACCCAGTCGTAAAACCCGGCCAACAATCTCCCACCAGCAATCCTACCTCCTTCTTCCGTATCGCCATCATTGGCCTGCGCTGTGTTATCGGCGCGAGGTGAGATGTTGCCTGACGGATTTGTTCCTCCATTATCAAGTGCAAATGGCACGAACTGCCCTACCAGTTCCAGGGAGACGACCGTGGATTCCAGACGGTTCACGTTGATGAGCCCATCGTTATCTCGGTTCTGGCTGTTGATTATGACGGCCATGCCCCCAGCATAAAAACCCATGTCAGCTATTCCTGTCCTCGGAGGCTGAGCTGCGTCGGTGAAGTCGTTGACGAGGCCGTCGTCGTAGCAAAAATCGGCCCCGTTTTCTGGGTCACTCTCATCGGCGGGATCAAAATCGGTTGAGTCATACGCTCCGTGCACGTGTGGAAGCCCAATGAGAAGCTCTGGTCGTCCGTCTCCCGTGTTATCACGGATGATATCGAAATCAGTAATCCCGCTAGTGCGTGCGAGCGAACTGGCAACACATGGAACAACGGGATCATCCGCACAATTTCGGACAGGGGGAGCTTGGAAAATGACGCCCGAAATCGTTTGCGACCCTGGTACAAAGGCCTGCCCGATTGAGTTGGCGGAGATCGTTCCGCCAAGCCGGACACCATTCTGACCATACAGTAAATAAGCTTCGCCCACCGGTCCTGCGTTCTGAGGATTGCCGAATTGCGCCACCATCGCGAAATCGTCCACGCCGTCGGCATCGAAGTCTGTTACGCCGCGCACGGTTGAACCCAAATTGGCTCCTGGATTAAAGCCGTAAATTTTTGCACCTGAGGTGTTGCGTCCCACATTGAAAAGGTCGACCGTGCTCGATGCCAATTGAACTACGCTCAACCTTCCGGACGCGTAACTGTGCACCGCCGGATTTTGCCCGTCGGTGATGGTAGCGCGCACAAAATAAGGGTCGCCGTTGGGATTGGCGGGAATTTCGTTCAAGTCGATATCAATCGGAAATGCGAGTTCAGCTGCATTGCCAGCGGCTATTTCGCCTTGCTGTTGCAGCACGATGATTTGACTCGGGTCAGGGTTAAACGGATCGTCGTTGTTGGGGTCCTGGTCCCGGTCCAAAATGACGAAAATCGTTGTCGTTGAGTCTGCATCATAAGGAGTCGAGTTTGCCAGCGGCGGTTGAGGCGATGCGGGCGTTGGTCGCACAAGAATGTTGACTACGTCCCCCTGCGTAACGCTCCGGTCGAAGCGCGGCTCGATAACCGCCACGGTCGGCGGATTGGTCACCGGCCCTTCGCCTGCGCCGACGACCTGAATGACCACGCGCTGCGTTGCCGTATCGGCAACGGTGGCAAACGTGGTCACTGGGGCGTTGACGCCGTCGGCAATGACTCCCAGCAGGTTGTACGAGCCAACCGGCACAATGAGTGTGTCAACGGTCTGACTGTCGGGGTTGGCGCCGGAGTCGTTCTCGGGGATGCCCGAAACGAGTATGACTACGCGGTTGGTAAGCAGCTCGATGAGTTGAAAGCTGATCGTGGCGTCATCGTCGCGATCCTGATCGTCCCAGTCGATGACGAAGGGGACGCCTTGTGCGATCGCCAGGTCCGCCACAGGGTTTCGAATCGCCAGGGTCGGCGCTTCGTTGCCCACCCCGCCGGGTCCATTGACCGCAAAGGGCGCGGGCGCCCCGCCGCAGGAAACGACTCCGGCGATGATGGCGGTCAGAGCGAGAAATCCCAAACCAGCAAGACCCATCTTGCAACGGGCTTTGTCAAACATGAACCAGGCTCCCTCTTGGAAAGATCAGGAACATTACCCTTTAGACTGCTCCATCGTAGAACGCGGCGCTTCGCCGGAATAAGGGTAGGTGAATCGGGAGCGGCCTGCTCCCAATACGCTGCGTTAATTGACGTGGGGCAGCCAGCGCTGTTCCCACCAGGCGAACCTCGCGCCAATCTGCGTCGATTGCCGCTGTTGCCGCGCGAATCTTAGGGGCGATTGAACTGTCCCGTCAAGCAGCAGGGTGCTGGTATGAATTGCAGAGTGGGTGGCATGCCCAAGCCCAGCCTCATCGGGCGCCGGCATGAATCGCAAGAGCATGGCGGCGCTTCGCTTGGCCATGGCACCCGTTGCGTCAAACCGCACGGTGGCGCTTCGCTTGGCCAGGGCACCCCTTCAATTCAAACCATAAACCATACCAGAACCAATCGGAGTGCAACCGCGGCCGTTGCGTTGACCTTCGCAAGCATGCGTCCTAGCATGGCCTCTCCTGGCAATCGAGCGTTTGTTGATTCGTCTTCATCGGGGCGTGCCGAGCAAGTCTGTCAAGGAGGAAAATCGTGGCGCGAACATGCACACTCAAAGGAAAGCCGTTCACTCTGGCCGGTCCGGAGCTTAAGGCCGGGGACAAGGCGCCGGAGGCGACACTCAAGAAGGACCTCCTGGACGCAATCAAAATCAGCGAAACCAGCGGCAGGCCGCGTATCTTCAGCGTCGTGCCTTCGCTGGATACCCCGGTTTGCGCCATTCAAACGAAGCGATTCAATGAGGAGGCCGCCAAATTGACGGGGGTGAGCATGTACACCGTGAGCTGCGACCTGCCCACGGCGCAGGCCCGGTTTTGCGGGGCGGAAGGGATCGACCGGGAAAGGATGCAGACTCTCAGCGACCATGCGGATACGTCATTTGGGAAGGCATGGGGGACGCTGGTGCCGGATCTGAGGGTCGAATGCCGCGCGGTGTTCGTGGTTGATAAGAATGATGTCATTCGCTATGCGGAGTACGTCCCCGAAATCGCCGACCAGCCCAATTATGACGCAGTGCTGACGACGGCCAAGAAAGTTGCAGGATGACTCCGTTGGATTCGACCACTCCAGGCTATTCGATGTCCGCTCCCAACGATATTTACGCCTCCTCAAACTTGGGGCTGCCCCGGTGGAGCGCACTTGCGATCACGGCCTTTGTGCTCTCCCTGATTGGCTTTTTGGGGTTCACCGCGATTTTGGGAATTATCCTGGGGATTGCAGGGATCGCGGTAACTCGTGGCGGGCGGCGGCGCGGCATGGGGCTGGCGATCGCGGCCATTCCGATTTCCCTGCTCACTGGGGCAGTCGGAGCTGTTTTCGTAATCGGAATCGTTTCCCTTTTTCGCATGGGCGACGTGACCAAACAAGTCGAAAAAGTTTTGTCGACTTCCGAAGATGCAGGCAAGGCAATCGACTCGATTTACGCGAACTCCACTCCCTCGTTCCAGCAAGAAGTAAGCCGGGACGAGCTTTCAAACTGGCTCAGCGAAGTACGCCGGAAACACGGCAACCTGATCAACGTCGATCGGACTATCAAGACCAGCACTGTGACATCCGAAGGCAACCGGGCCTCCTTTAACCTTCCGGGAAAATTCGTCAACGGGCCAGCATTGGTACGTATGCGTTTCGAGCAGCACGGACTGATGAAGCCGCTCATTGACGATTTTGACGTGGATGGGTTTTCGCCGAGAAAGCCGCTCGACAATCAAAAACTTGATTAGCGTCTCGCCACGTGAGCAATACAAAAAAGGGTGGGACCGGTCGCCCGATTCCACCCTCACGCACCACCCTTGTGCGGTTTTTCTCCTCTTGCTTGTCCGCGCGAACTGAAGTTCGCGGCT
>JBKJYI010000394.1:0-4916 GCA_046715855.1 Phycisphaerae bacterium | reverse complement strand
GCGGTTCACCGGCGGCAACGGGCGATTTCACTCCATAAAGCCGGGCCTTGACACCGTCCCTGCACTGACCGGCGTCGAAGCAGGCGACATTGCGTTTCTCAAATCCGGCGTTCCCGGTGCGGCACTGGAATCCGCCTCGCTCACCGTAGTCGATCCGGGATGGTACGGCGACGTCTCCATTGGCGCACATTTGGCTTACCACATCATAATTGGGGATGTTGGGAAGAGTTATCGCGAGGCGTTCTTCATCGATGCGCAGTCCGGCCGGCTACTCGATCGGTGGTCGCTCGTCCAGCACGCACAGACTCGCCGCGTGTACGACGGCAATGGAGGGACGGCGTTGCCGGGCTTCCTCGTTCGGAGCGAAGGGGATCTGCCAACCGGCGACCCGGATGCCGATGCTGCCTACGACTACTCGTCGGACGTCTATGGATATTATTGGCGCGCCTTCGGACGCGACGGCCTTGACGGTGCCGGCGGCGCTCTGATCTCCACGGTTCACTCCACGGCGGCTCCCTGCCCCAACGCGTTCTGGACCGGGTTTCAAAGTGTCTTTTGCGACGGTGTAGCCTCAGATGACATCGTCGCCCACGAATTTCAGCATGGAATAACTCAGCGCACCGCCAACCTCATCTATCAAAATCAGCCAGGTCAGATCAATGAGGCGTTATCGGATATTTTTGGTGAGCTGATCGACCTTCACAACGGAAATGTGCGCTTCGTGGGCCCGGCCGCTCCACCCTTCTGGCCCACCCACCCCACGGGTCCCGGCACCGACCAGAGCAACAACCCGCGCTCATTAGCATGCTCATCCGCCCCAGCCTATTCCGGAGGCGTCCGCTGGCTCATCGCCGAGGACGCCCTTTCGTTCGGGAATGCCATCCGCGACATGTGGAACCCCACCTGTCGCAACCATCCCGATCGGGCAAACAGCCCGCTCCAAACCTGCGATGAAACCGACAATGGCGGCGTGCACTCGGGCTGCGGCGTGGTCAATCACGCCTTTGCGATGATGGTGGACGGCAAGGTGTTCAACGGGCGCACGGTCCCCGCTATCGGCCCCATCAAGGCCGGGGCGGTATGGTACCGGGCTCTGACCACGTATTTGACCGTGGCTTCCGATTTCGAGGATCTCGCCGGCGCCCTGAACCAGGCGGCAGCGGATCTCGTAGGCACGTTTCCGAACGACCCGGCTACCGGGTTTCCCATCGGCAATGTGTTCACCGGTTCCGACGCCGCGGCAGTATACCAGGCGGTGCTCGCTACGGAGCTGAATACTCCGGGTCGGTGCGGCGCCGCAGTAGCCCTTTTGGACTCCGCGCCGCCCCATGTCTGCCCGGGCGCAACCGTCTTGTTGCAGGATGATTTTGAAAACGGTGCGAACGGCTGGACAACGCAAACGTCCGGCCCTGCCGGCCCCCCAACTCCTTATGCCTGGGTGCAGCGCAGCGACGACCTCCCCATGGAACGGTCCGGCACCGTCTGGTACTGCGCCGATCCCACCCTCGGCAACTGCACTTCGCAAAACGAGTCTGCTGTGCACTCCTTGATTACGCCGCCCATCCCGATGGCCTCCTCGCTATCCTTTCCTCGACTCTCATTCCTTCACTACATGGCCTCCGAGCCTACCTATGACGGCGGAAATGTCAGCATCCGCATAAACGGCGGGCCGTGGCAGCTCATCCTCTTCGACGCATTCGAGTACAACGCCTACAGCGCTTATTTACGGCCTTCAGTGCTGGGAAATTCTAACCCGCGAGCAGGCCAGCCCGCATGGACCAGCGCCGGCGGCGATTGGGGAACCACGATCATCGATCTTGGTGGCTTCGTTTCCGGCGGCGAGACCGTGCAATTCCGCTTCGACTTCAGCAAGGACGGCTGCAACGGCATCGACGGCTGGTACATCGATGATGTGACGGTTTATGATTGCCCCGACTGCGACCAAAGCTCGCTGCCAGACAACCTGGACTACGTGCGCACTTACGTTTCGGGAACCATGGGCCCGGTCGGGGCAACCGCTCCACAATCGGCCACCATGCAAAATGTCGCCCGAGCGGCCGGTCCAGTCACGTTGCGATTCGACGCCTCCGCCGATCTCGGATCAAGCTCCGAATACATCAACGTATTCATCAACGGGAACTACGCAGGTAGCATTTTCGCCGAGGGAGCCTCAGAGTGCTCGCTGTGGCCCAATGAAGCCGTACTGGTGCTCTCGCCTTCTCAATTCAACTTCGCAACCAGCAGTGGGACGGCCATAATCGACATGGTGCCCAGTGCAGACGTCTCCTCCGCCAGTTGCGGAAGCGGCTATATTAGCGTCAGCGTCCGCTACGTCTGCGAAATCGACGACGACAATGATGACGGTGTGATCGATGCCTGCGAAGACTGCCAGCAAAATGGCGTCATCGATATCGATGACCTGAGCTCCGGCACGAGCCAGGACTGCAATCGCAACGAACGGCCTGATGAGTGCGATGTTGCCACCGGCCTCTCGCCCGATGCGAACGCCAACGGGCTCCCCGACGAATGCGATTGCTCCGTCCCCGCGGCCCCGTTACCCGAATCGAATGCCGCTTGTGCAGGCTGCTACTACCCGAAAAATCGCTATCTCTCGATTGTCCCGCCACCCGTCCCCGAAACGGCCTACTCCGTGGCTATTCGCGTTCGCCTGTTTCAGCTTCCCGGTCCGCTCAACTGCCCGCACGTCCGGGACTTCAGCGCGTTCCAGGGAGTGGAAATGTGGGTGGGCCAGCAGGTGATGCGCAATGGAACCATCCCCACGGGCGTTTACGAGCTTCAGTCAACCCCGCATTTCCGCGACTGGTCCACCGTCCCCGGCGGCGTCTTGCATATTGCCGATTGCAACATTGTGCCCTGTGCGACCTATCTGGTGGATGCCATCAGCAACGTATGCAACTCGTTTTTCAATCCCTTCTCGCCGGCCATTAGCTTATCCACCTCCTCGGTTTGGGCAGACATGGTGGCCGTAGGCGGTGCGACGTACCCCAACAACATCGTTGACTTTGCGGACATCTCCGCGGCCGTAGACCGGTTTCGGTCCGTCCCGACCGCGCCCCACGCCACGCGCTGCGATCTGGGCGAAAATCGTCCTTCCGGGGGAGTGCTTCTGCCCATTAATTTCCTGGATATTTCCTACGTCGTCGACGCCTTCAGGGGCGCGGACTATCCCTTCACCGGTCCATCCGCACCTCTACCTTGTCCGGGCAATCCATGACGGCGAAGTCGTCGCGTGCCTAGTAATCCAATCGAACGGACTGCCGCCGCTCTATGCGCGAAGGTATCGTGCGCGTGCCATCGCTCTGTGAGCAGTGCGAACGACATCAATCTACTTTCCGCAACACTGCTTGTATTTCTTCCCGCTCCCGCATGGGCAGGGCGAATTGCGGCCCGGCTTCTCGCCCGATTGAATCGGGTCCACCGGAGGCGGAAGCGGTTCTTCGTCCTCGCCAGGCAATTGCTTTTTGTAGTCCTTCTCGCGGTCCAGCTTTTTGTGAAATCGGTCCCCGCTGGGGTCCTGATGCTTGCCCATTTTTTCGTTCCCTTTTTTCTCCCGCATTTCCAATACTCCAGAAGACTTCTATCGCGTACTGACCAGGTTCTCAACCACGCTGGGATCAGCCAATGTCGAAGTGTCCCCGATCTGATCGCTCTGTCCCTCCGCAATCTTACGCAGGATACGCCGCATGATTTTTCCGCTCCGCGTCTTGGGTAATCCCGGCGCCCAATGAATCACGTCGGGAGCGGCGAACGCGCCGATTTCATTGCGAACGTGCGCAACCAGCTCTTTTTTGAGCGGCTCATCATACTCAACGCCCACTTTCAACGTGACGTAAGCGTAGATGCCCTGGCCCTTGATCTCGTGAGGAAATCCCACCACGGCCGCCTCCGCAACAGAAGGGTGAGACACCAGCGCGCTCTCGACTTCGGCCGTCCCCAGGCGGTGGCCTGAGACATTGATCACATCGTCAATTCGACCGGTAATCCAGTAGTAGCCGTCTCCGTCGCGCCGGCACCCGTCGCCAGTGAAATACAACCCGGGTACGCGCGAAAAATAGGTTTCCTTAAACCGATCGTGTTGCCCGTAAACAGTCCGCATGATTCCGGGCCAGGCTTCTTCCAGAAACAGCGACCCTGATCCAGCTCCTTCAATTCGTTGGTTTTTTTCGTCGAGCAGCACGGGCTTGACCCCGAAAAACGGCAGCGTGGCCGAACCCGGCTTGGTCGGAATAGCGCCCGGAAGCGGGCTGATCATGATCCCCCCGGTCTCCGTCTGCCACCACGTGTCCACCACCGGGCACCGTCCCTTGCCCACCACGCGGGTGTACCACATCCACGCTTCGGGGTTGATCGGCTCACCAACGCTGCCCAGCAATTTCAAGCTCGCCAGACTCCGCGAAGTCACATGGTGGTCGCCTTCGCGCATGAGCGCACGAATCGCCGTCGGCGCCGTGTAGAACTGCGTCACCTTGTACTTGTCCACCACGTCCCAGAACCGGCCTGCATCCGGATACGTCGGAATGCCTTCGAACATCACCGTCGTCGCGCCCATACAAAGTGGGCCATAAATGATATAGGAGTGCCCGGTAACCCAACCCAGATCGGCCGTGCACCAATAGATGTCTCCGTCGTGATAGTCGAAGACGTATTTGAAAGTGGTCGCGGCATGCACCATGTACCCGCCCGTCGTGTGCAACACCCCCTTGGGTTTGCCGGTGGAGCCGGATGTGTAAAGAATAAACAGCGGGTCCTCCGCGTCCATCCATTCGCACTCGCACTCGGGCGATGCGTTGCGCATCACCTCGCTCCACCAAACGTCGCGCTTGACCGACATGTTGACCGGCAGCTTCTGTGGACCAAGACGTTGATACACGATGCACGACTTGACCATCACGCCC